>JBBSCL010000348.1:0-4524 GCA_038250345.1 Leptolyngbyales cyanobacterium | reverse complement strand
ATCTTCTAGATAGCGATGATCTTTTGGACGATGAGTTTCTAAATGATGCTTCTGCAAATGCCGCGATCGCG
Organism: Leptolyngbyales cyanobacterium; assembly: GCA_038250345.1. Classification (GTDB taxonomy): domain Bacteria; phylum Cyanobacteriota; class Cyanobacteriia; order Leptolyngbyales; family Leptolyngbyaceae; genus ULC077BIN1. The sequence goes on along the minus strand of JBBSCL010000348.1, from coordinate 4,453 downwards.
TCCACGATATCGGATGACTTCGCTGATTTGGACAGTCTGCTTAATGATGAAGCATCCACTTCTGAAAATAACGAATTTGATGGATTAGAAGCGTTGTTGGACGGCGGCGCTGTTCTGGGTGCCGCTGGCGCGATCGCTTTTGCGAATGGGGAGATTGCAGCCCACGACGATCGCTCAAGAGAAGCACTGGATGATTTCTCTGATTTAGAGTCTTTGTTAGGGGATGAAGTTGAATTGACCTCTGATGTTGGCTCAGTCATTAATGAGTCAGCGATCGACGGCTCTAATTTTGATGATCTTGATGACTTGCTGAAGGATACTGAGGAAAGGTTGGGCGGAGTTCCATCCATGAAAATTGTTCGGGGTGGCGCACCGCAGGCTCGACGAACAAACCGACCCACCCGTGGATTTAGCGAACAAACGATGCGGGTGCCAGTTAAGCATTTAGACAACCTCAGCAACTTGGTCGGGGAACTAGTAGTCAACCGAAATAGCTTGGAGCAGGATCAAGAACGCCTACGTCAATCTTTGGATAATTTGCTGTTTCAGGTGCAGCAGTTGAGCGATGTTGGACAGCGGATGCAGGATTTATATGAGCGATCGCTGCTCGAAAGTTCTCTTTTTGCGAGTCGCAAAGGCTACCGGGCTGAACCGTTTCAATCTAACTTTCGGCGAGGCGAAACGGTCGAAAATAACACTGCTCGTTCCAACGAAGTAGAATACGACCCCCTCGAAATGGATCGATTCACTGGCTTTCACTCTCTTTCTCAGGAAATGATTGAGTTGATTGTGCGAGTTCGAGAATCTTCTTCTGACATTGAGTTCATCGTTGACGAAACGGAACAGGTTACTCGCATGTTCCGTCAGGTAACGACTCAGCTTCAGGAAGGACTAACCCGCTCTCGTATGGTGCCTTTTGCCCAAACCGCCGATCGCCTGCCTCGTGCAGTTCGTGATATTTCGATGAAGGTCGGCAAACAAGCCGAGTTGGTGATTGAAGGACGAGAAACCTTGATCGACAAGATGATCTTGGAGCAACTCTACGATCCAATGACTCACCTGGTTAACAATGCAATCACTCATGGGATTGAGTCTCCAGAAGTTCGCAAAGCGGCTGGAAAGCCTGCTTCTGGGCGTATCACTATTCGAGCGTTTCACCAAGGAAACCAAACCATTCTTTCTGTGTCGGATGATGGCGCTGGAATTGACGTGGAACGGGTAAAAACTAAGGCAGTTGAAAAACGATTGATTAGCCAAACCGAAGCCAGAGGCATTTCACGATTGGATGTTTATGACATTCTTTTTCACCCTGGATTTAGCACCAAAGATCAGGCAGATGATTATTCTGGGCGTGGCGTGGGCATGGATGTGGTGCGGACTAGTTTAAGTGAGATTCGAGGGGTGATTAATACCGATTCTATACCCGGAAAAGGCACCACTTTTACGATTCGGTTGCCGCTGACCTTGAGTATTTCTAAAGCGCTTTGTTGCATTAGCGATCGCGCTCGAATTGCCTTCCCCATGGATGGGGTGGAAGATATGTTGGACCTACCCAAAGAGCGCCTTCAAACCAACGCCGAGGGGCAATCCTTTATTGCTTGGCGAGATACCGTTCTGCCAGTGCGCCCCCTTGCCGAACTGCTTGGCTACAATCGCCATCTGGGTCGGGGTAACGTCTATGGCGGCAACCAAGAAGACGATATCGTTTCTGTTGTAGTGCTTCGCAGTGCTGGTAATCTCTTGGCGCTGCAAGTTGATCAAGTTTTAGGGGAACAGGAAATTGTCATCAAACAGCTTGAAGGTCCGGTTCCTAAGCCAATTGGGGTAGCGGGTGCAACGGTCTTAGGGGATGGGCGTATCATGCCGATCGCCGACGTGCTGGAACTGATTGATCTCTCAATGGGCAGAATTCGTCGCGATGCAGGTGGTTCACTTTGGGAGCAAAGCGACGATGGCATCGTTGTGGAAGCCCCTGTGGCGAAGGCGGAACCCATGGTGCTGATCGTAGACGACTCCATTACGGTTCGCGAACTGCTCTCCATGACTTTCAACAAAATTGGCTATCGAGTTGAGCAAGCGCGAGATGGTCAAGAAGCTTGGGAGAAACTGCGCTCAGGGTTACCTTGCGATATAGTCTTTTGCGATATTGAGATGCCGCGTATGGATGGGTTGGAGTTGCTTTCCCGAATTCAAAAAGATCCAAACTTGAAGCAATTACCGATCGCGATGTTAACCTCGCGGGGTGCTGATCGCCACCGTCAAATGGCAGCCACTTTAGGAGCCAGTGGCTATTTTACCAAGCCATATTTAGAAGAAGCTCTGCTGGATGCAGCCCAGCGGATGCTAAAGGGTGAACGGCTGCTAAACAACGGCTAAGTTTTTACATTGCCAGTCATTATGTCGCACGATTTACGCTGGATTGCGCCAACTCCGCCAGAACCAGATTTTGTAGTGTTGGAAGTGCATCAACTCACCCACGAGTTTCATGAAGAAGTTCAGCATCGTCAGGAATTCGATCGCTATTGCCAGTGGTACTACGCGACTGCACGTAAGCACCGTCGCGAAGTTCAAAAGATGCAAAACGACCTAAATCTATTGGGCTGGTTTTGCCGAGGATTGCGGCGATAACGACTAAGCTAATATCCACTCAACCTGCAAAAAGCAGGGGTGTCAATCCCTGCTTTTTGCAAAGCTATATGAGTTTTTAGGACTGCCACTGAAATAGCGACTAGCTGATCATCACCGCTTAGACCCTTAGGCTTTTTCTAGTTCAAACGCTTGCAGATGCGCTTTAAATTTGGCTCCAAACTTGACTAGGTATGGAAAATTTGCGCTGACAGGTCGCCCTTTATATTCTTTGACGATTTGAACGACCTCGCCTTCTTGCCCTTGCAGATTAAACTCTTGACTGCGATGATCCGGATGATGGTAAACAATGATCGGCTCGGCGACTCGAACGCGATCGCCGACTGAAAAAGATTCTGTATCAATTAGCATAATTTAACAATTCCTGAACAACCGCTATCGCCGCTGCTCATGGCGATTACTACTGCCATTTAGCGACAGCTTCTTTATCTTTGCACAAGAGCGTACCACCATAAAGGTGATTATGACTTTGGGGTTAGCTGTTCTGGGCGAGGTTGACTGCCCGGATAAACCTGTGACCAGATTGCAAAGCCACTACCAATTAACAGCGTTGCTAAGATCAATCCAATCCACAGCCATTTTTTTGGTTTTTTGCCCGCCCCTATCTGATCATCACCCCGTTCATCACCCGTATCTGCCTCTTGTAAAAGTCCGCGTGAAGATTCTGACCAGTCTGAATTTAATGAAGAACGAACTCCAGGAAATGACACATCTGGCAGCGGAGTAGAAACGTGACAATCTAATAGCACGACAGAGACATTATCATGTCCATTATTTTGATTCGCCAAATCAACCCAAGCTTGGGCTGCTTCACTCAACAGTTTTTTGCCCCGGAAAACCTCACCCATAATGTCTAGCCAGGAAGACTCAACCCAGCCGTTGTCGCTCAGTCCATCGGAACAAAGTAATAAAATACCATCTTCTTCTAGCAAAAAGCGTTGAATGCTAGGACGCAAAAACTCTGAATCGCGGGTGCCAAGAGCTTGAATCAAGGAGCCAGAATCAGGGCGCTTTAATGCTTCTCGATAGAGCGATCGCCCCATCCGAACTTCTCTTGCAGCCACATCATCATCCACGGTCAACTGATGGCAGTAGCGTGGAGTCAGCCAGTAGGCGCGGCTATCTCCCACATTCACCAGGTAGAGTTCGTGGCTATTTTCTGCAACCTGCCCGGTCGATAGCAAAACCTGCTGAGGCAATTGCAGCGCCATGACCAACGTTGTGCCCATGCGTCGCCTTGCCTCGCGCCCCTGCATATCGTTTTGGGCAGAGATCATGTCATTCATCACCCGAACGATGGCTTCAATTTGCTCGGCGACAACTTCAGGAGGCACAATGCTATCTGCCGTTGCAACTTCCGTCAACAGCGCTTGAATTTGCAGCTTCAGCGATTGAACCGCAAGCTGGCTGGCAACTTCGCCGCCTTCGTGCCCACCAATGCCATCGCACACTGCTACCAATCGAGGAAAAACTTGATCGTTTGTTTTCGTGCCATCGGGGTAACAGGTATCTTCATTGTGACCCTGTTGCGGTCCTGGATCGGTGGCGCTGGCAATTTGCAACCGTAAAGGGAGTTGAGCCGTTTGTTCTAACAGTAGTTGGTTAAGCTGTGCCGCGATCGCTCCCAGTTCAGCCCCCTCTTCATGCATATCTTGACAAAGTTTTTGCAACGGCTCTGCAATCTCTGGTTTTGCCTGATCTATCCACCCCAACCAGACATTTGCTAGATCGGCTAACCCCAACATGGGAGCGTCTAAAGACACTTCCTCGTCTTCTGTCGCAAATAGCGCCTCATCAATAAAAAGCT
>JBBSCL010000347.1:0-4527 GCA_038250345.1 Leptolyngbyales cyanobacterium | reverse complement strand
CGATAGCGTAGCCAAACGGCACGGGCGATCGCGCCCACCGACAGAGGGATGCAAATAACTGTAAACCCCAACAGAATGTTGAAAATCAAATCTCCAACGTGAGGACCGCCCTCGTAGTACACATCCTCTTTAATCGCCATTTAGAACCTCAAAGTCTGCGAGCAACTGTTCTAATTCTTGCAGAAATTGTAAGTAACTGCACTGAATTGCCGGAGGATGAACCACCACTAAAACATCTAGATTTTTCGCAATGAGAGGCAGCAAGTGGCGAAAAGCAGCTTGAATCTGACGACGAATCCGATTCCGCACAACCGATCGCTTATCCACTTTCAAACTAATGGAAATGCCAATTCGGGTTGGCGAATCTTCACTAGCAGACTGCATCAGTGCTGTTGGCATCGACAAGGGCACATTCAGGGAATCTCTCGGAGATTCACGTAAAACCCTCAAGGAAAAGTACTTTGTTTTAAGGCGAGTTCCTCGCTGATAAACCGCACTAAAATCTTTTCGATGCCTTAGCCGATTCTGCTTAGGGAGTCCCACATTAACCGCGATCTCTTAAGAAACCGACAACTTAGCCCGTCCTTTCTGCCTACGAGCTCTAATGACTCGCCGACCATTGGAAGTTCGCATCCGAGCGCGAAATCCAGAAGTTCTTTTACGTTTGCGGCTAGTGCCGCCCAATGTCCGTTTAGTCATTTTATCCTTACCCCAAGCTTCCCAAACAAGGTTTGAAAATTCACAGTCTACAAGTTTACCACCCTTTAAGCAAAGCTGTAAGAGGCAGAGCAATTCATCTATGGACAGTTCTAGCGATCGCCTAAGAAATTTGAATCACCCAAGTCCCTAAATAGCGCAGTAGGGGCAAATCGCCGGGGGACATGATTTGGCAGTTAAAGTAGAACATGCCGCCTGAGCTTGGGTTTTTCACATTTTCCAACCAGATTTCCACTTTTGTATTCGCAGGTACAGGGTCTTCAGGAAAGATTTCGATTAGGTTGTTATCTTTATTCCAAACCACTTCCTTCAGCTTCACTGATTTCCCCTGAACTTGTAGCTCAACGCTCTTTGGGTCGAAAATACCTTGGTAGTATTCAGGATAGGAAATTGCGAACTGGGCAACTGCTAGCTTCATCTTCTTAGCCGGAAGGCGAAGACGGTAGCGATCCCAGCCTCCAGCCCTGCCGCCAAAATCTAGACGATAATTGAGGTTGTCATCGCCTTTGGCACCCCCAAATAGGGTTAGACCGGGCAAACCGCTTTGAGCGAGGCTAATTAGGGGAACCGCTCCAACTAAACAGCCCGCGATCGCAAACCCAGCGATAAAGCGTCGTGTCGATAATTTAAAAAACATACTCTCCTTAACCCAACTAGCTATTTTAATCCGGCTAATATTCAACCTATCAAATCAAAATAGTGATTTGCGAAGCTTTAATTTATTCCTATTTACTCTATCAGGATCTACGCAAAACGACATTTGGCTACTCCTCCCCTAGGCAGGCGCAGACTACTGAAGTAGGTTCCCAAACAAAATAAATCGGCTAAGAAACGCGACTGCCAGTGGTCTGTCAGGGAAAATCTGACGAGTTAGAACTATATGAAGAGTCTGCATTCTAGGTCAAACCTATAGCTAAGAAGTACATTGGTACTCCAAGTGAAGAAGAATGGCAATTCCTTGAGCAATTCACAACTACGGGGAAGCATGCTGACTATCAAATCAACCTGCTCGAATTCTTTTGAAAGCAGATCGAAATCAACCTTAAAACTTTTAGAACATCCGCTAAGGATGGCAAAGCGCTTGACGCATTGTTTTCATATTCGTTGGCAGATCAAACTGAATTGCCTGCTGAATCAACAGACTTGGAATTGGAATCAGGGGTGTTGCCTGAACAACGTAGGTTAATAGGGTGCCGCCAGCAAAATCCTTCAGGGTTAATTCAGCTAAAAAGTCGTGAAAGCTGCCTGATTCAAGCTGAAATTGAATTCGCTGCTGAAAAGTTTCAACCACTCGCAGATAGATTTCGACTTGGGCTGATAAAAATAGAAAACTTTTGCTAGCGGTTTGATAAAGCCGTTTGCACTCTGCCTTGGCGACGCTAGCAGATTTTGAAAAATCATCGGTCAGCAGGTAGCTGTTACTAATATCTGGAAAATATCGAATCCACTGTGGATAATCAACCAGTTGTTGCCAACCAGATTCACGGGAAATGGGCAGATACATCTGAGCCGTAACCGCTGCTCCCCAGGCAGTATGAGCACGAGTTTCAAGTAAAATATCTCCCCGCGTGAGCGCCGCTAAGTCAGGTTCCTGAGAAAAACCTGCGGAAAGAGTGCGATCGCAATTGAAGCTTGGTGCAGTTGAAGCAACCATATGAATTCTTACCTCCTCGACTAAGTTCAAAGCCAGAAATAAATAGGTAAAAATTTAAGTAGGCTTTAATCAATTAAAGTGCTTTAAATAAACTGTTCTTTCTCAGAGACTACTCCTATTTTGTGTAAGTGTGTTGCGTGATACTGCTGAAGGATATGAAAATTTCACAAATAGCGACGTAGTTTTCCCACCCAGTCGATTTTTGGAAGTGTAAAGTTTGTTGTGAATAAGTTCCTCAGTCTTTTTATTACTATTGGACTTTATATTCTTGGCATTGCGCTAGTGATGCTGTCGGTGCTGGTGGTGCTGAAGGGGTTAGGATGGGTGACTAAAATTCCCGATTATTTAGCATGGGCACTCACACTATTTGCGATCGGCGGCGGCATTTTAGGCGGGTTACGCAGCCTCAAACCGTAACTGATACACCAGAGGTAATGATGATGACAAAACGCTTTAAAACAACCACGCTTGTGTTCTTAAGTGTTTCAGCGCTAACGCTGGCGCTCTGGATTTTGCGAGGGTTAACGCTATTAGGCTTTATGCCGGGGTGGATTCTCTGGGGGCTGATCATTGCCTCCATTTTGCTGGCGGTTCTGGGCGCGATTCGCTAGATCCTGGTGGCTGAAATAATCATCGGGTTGAATCTTATTGGAGGCGTAGTGCTTTTGATGCATCGCCTTGCCAACAGTGAAGTTTAGCTGTGCCCCAATCAACAGGGTTAAAGCTCCTAATTGCAACCAAAGCAGCACCACAATCACGGCTCCAACCGCTCCATAAATCCGGTTGTAGTTCCCAAAGTTGGCAACGTAAAGACTAAACAACTTAGAACAGATTGCCCATGCAAGCGTTGCCAAAAAGGCTCCTGGTAAAATTGGCGTGCCTCTATGCCAACGGCTCGGTCCAAATCGATAAATGAATGCAAAGGCGATCGCCACCATACTTAGCGCCAACGGCATACTCAATTTTTGCCACGCTCGGAGTAGTTGAGGCTCCATAAAACTCGGACGTTGTGCCACCGCTTCTACAAGCTGATCGCTTTGGCTTACCACAATTTTGATGATCACATCGCTGACAAACACGACGGTAGAAGCGGCAACCAACAGCAAAATAGTTCCAATCGTCAAAATAATTGAGACAATCTTAGATTTCCAAAAAGGGCGCAGATGCCGAGAGGAAACTTGGTGAATGCGATCGAGCGCGCTCATCGTGGAGCTAACCGCTCCTGATGCTGCCCATAATGCTGCCAAAAAGCTAAGTGACAGCAAACTGCGACTGCTCCCTGGACTCACTTCTTGAATAAATCGTTGAATGATCTCTAGCACCTCCACTGGAGCTATCCAGCTTAGCTGTTGTGCCATCTCGCCAAATGCTGCCTGAGAAGACCCCACCAAGCCGATCGCGGTCAGTAATGCCAGTGTTGCCGGAAACATTGCCAATGCCGCACTATAAGCAATTTCTGCCGCCAATCCGGGCAGTCGTTGATTTCCCGTGCAAACGACCACCTCTTTCACGGTGGCTAGATTGAGGTATTTGAAAAAGCGCAAAAATCGGCGAGTCATCATTAAACGGGGCACACGATACCCACCTAATTAAGGGAATTATTCATAGTTTGACTGATCTAGAAATACTCGTGAACTGAAATTCAGTTATGACGATTGTGCCAGTTTGCATTGATGCCATTTATAAACCTGGCAATCAAAGATTGGTCATCGGTGCGGGTAGGGGCACCTCTTGTGGGTGCCCTCAAATCTACAATGGGCAGGCACAAGACCAGCCCCTACAGATTCATTCGACGATTTCAAAATTACGTGAGAACAACCGCTGCTGGATTAATATACGCTCTGGCGATCGCCCCAAATTCTATCTCTTGTTTAAGCTGCCTTCAATGGGATAATCTAAATCACGCTAGTAACAGCGATGTAAGGCTAAGAGGGTGACCTGTGGGACAGTATGAGCGCTTGATCATGATGGCAGAAGATGAACTGACACAATACAGCACCGATGCCCGAAAACTAGAGAAACTCCGCCAAAAAATTGGTCTGTCTGTCAGCGCGAGGGAGCAAAAGCAGATCAAAGAAACATTGGTAGCAGAGATTCCGACTGATCCGATTAGTCAAATAATCGTTGACCAACGGCAGACAGTCGCCCTCCCTTTT
>JBBSCL010000346.1:0-4542 GCA_038250345.1 Leptolyngbyales cyanobacterium | reverse complement strand
TCAATCAGAAAGGTAGCGTTCCCTATGAACAATTAGACGACGTGTTGCGGAAAGTGTTTAAGTTGGTGCCCCGCTCCGAATCAAGGGAGCTAAAACGCCAGCCCATCAACGAATTCAACACCGAACTGATTCGCTAACTTGCATCGGCGTAGAGTATATGTTGCGGCTACGCTCAGAGGATGGCTGAGAAACACCAGGGTTGTCATGGTAGTTGCAACCCTGGGCAAAGCATTGTTGCATGAAATTGAGTGAAGCATCTCGCACAATCCTAAATCCCTAGCCCCTAGCGGGAAGCAAGCTTGTATCTTGAAGCTAATTAGGATGTAAGACATCCCCTAGTTCTAAACTTCTGCCCCTGCCCCCTTAGTCTCCAACGCCTCAATCACCAACTGCACCAGCTTTTCAGCCGCACCCGGTTGTCCGCGAACTGCCCGGAGTTCACTCCGCATTTTTTGCAATGTTTCAGGATGCTCCAAGTAATGCACCACTTTTGTAGCCACGTCTTCGGGCTGAAACTCGCCATACCATTCTGGGACGATTTCTCGCTTTGCCCAAATATTGGGCCACGCCCTCAACTTGGGGCGAAGCGAGACAAGCCAAGTGGTTACAGTCGCTATGCTGGTGCCGATCGCGGGGAGATTCACCAATAATCCAGGCAATCCATCCCAGGCTCGCATAATGTCGAGTTGGTGCATTGGCATCAGCACTAGCATTGGAATTGCTAAGGCACCCAATTCAGCCGTGTTTGCCCCAATCGTGGTGATGCAAATGTCACAGCGGGATAGCGCATCATAGGCTGGAAACTGTTTCCATAAGGTAACTTGAGTTCCAGAGGGAGTTTTTAGAAAGGGCAGTTGATCGGCTACATCAGGAATCACTAGAGTCGCAGATGCCCAGCCAAATTTCTGAATTGTTGGGTTTTGGGCTGGATCGGCATAGTCAGCCAGGGTTTGTAGATTTAAGGACGGCGCAATGGGAATCCCAAATTGGGCGGTGGGATAGGTTTGATGGAGGTGGTCAGCGATCGCCAGCGTCAGCGGCACTCCCAAAGTCAACTTCATCGGTTTGGAACCGGGAAGCAGTCCAATTAGAAGTGGGTTGTTGAGTTCAGCTATCGGTTTGTTTGGATCTTTAACGCTCTCAATCTTGCCTGCTTCTGCCATCAAGTCGCCGACAACGGTGAATTTATGGGCATATTTGGGGGCAACGCGATCGCAAATCGTCGAATTCATCACGCCAAAGCGATCAATGAGGGAATGCCAGCGTGCCTCCCATTCTGCATAAATGACGGTGCGATAGCCCAAACGTTTGCCGATCACCACCGGGAAAAACTGATCGCCGCCCAAAAACAGCACCACGCCTTTGGGTCGCCAATCCCAGTGATCCTGAGTTTTGCCCCGCAGCAAAAATGGAAAAAATTGAGCCGATTCCTGGACGCGATCGATTTCAGTAAAGCGACGGGCGATCGCGCCTTCCTGTCCGCTGGCATTGGTGCAGGGCGATAACACAACTGAAATTCTTACTTGGCTGCGATCGTCTCCCAGTTGGCGGCGCAGTTCTCGCACTACAGGATGCACCCAGGTTGCCAACTCACCGGGACCGTTCGACAAAATCAAAATATCAACAGGCTGATTCACCCGTGCAAAACCCTTTCACTCTGAAAGATAGAATACAGTCACTTTAGCCTTAACAAAGAAGTATCCAGCAAATGACATCAAGTCAAATAACAATCCGTGCGGCGGTTCCAGGTGATGAATCCGTGATTTTTAGCCTCATTCGGGCACTCGCAGAATACGAAAAGCTGACCGAGCAAGTCACGGGCAGTGAAGCGTTGCTGCGATCGCATTTGTTTGGCGATCGCCCTTATGCTCAAGCCATTTTGGCAGAGATAGACGGTGCTGCCGTTGGATTTGCCCTATTTTTCTACAATTACTCTACTTTTCTGACTAAACCAGGCATTTATCTAGAGGATTTGTTTGTCCTACCAGAGTACCGCAGTCAAGGGATTGGCAAAGCGCTGTTGATTGATCTTGCTCAACGAGCGATCGCCCAAGATTGTGGACGGCTAGAATGGAGTGTGTTGGATTGGAACGAATCCGCCATTGGTTTCTATCAGCGAATGGGCGCAACCCTGCTTCCTGATTGGCGCATTTGTCGCGTCACAGGCGATGCATTGGGGCAAATGGCATTAGGAAAAAGGATCAGTCTATGAAGGTCTATCGAATTCCAGTTCTATCGGACAATTATGTGTTTCTGCTGCACGATGCTGAGGCAAATATTGCAGCCATCGTCGATCCGGCGATCGCTGAGCCTGTTTTGCAAAAGCTGAGGGAACTGGGCGCACGGCTAGTTGCGATTTTTAATACCCATCATCACAGTGATCATGTAGGCGGCAATTCAAAACTATTGCAGCACTTTCCGGATGCGATCGTCTATGGTGGCGCAGAAGATCGGGGCAGAATTCCGGGGCAGCAGGTATTTTTGCAAGACGGCGATCGCGTCTCATTTGCCAACTACACAGCAGAGGTTTTCTTTGTTCCTGGTCACACTCGCGCCCACATTGCCTATTATTTCCCGCCTGTGGCTCCGGGTGAAATGGGCGATCTATTTTGTGGCGATACGTTGTTTTCTGGTGGCTGCGGCAGATTGTTTGAAGGCACTCCAGCTCAAATGGTGGAATCGCTGGGCAAGCTCCGTAATCTCCCGGACAGCACCTATGTTTGGTGCGCCCATGAATATACGCTAAAAAATCTTCAGTTTAATTTGACGGTAGATCGTGACAATCAGGATTTGCAACAACGATTTGCGGAGGTGAAACAGATGCGCGATCGCCACGAAGCGACCATTCCTGCCAATCTAGGCATCGAAAAACGCACCAACCCCTTTCTCCGCTGGGATGCGCCCGAACTGCAAAATGCAACCCAATCCGCTAATCCTATTCAAACATTTGCCCGATTACGCGGCATGAAGGACCACTTCTGAGGCGGTAGGGATTGGAGAAAAGATCTCTATAAGGGCGATCGCAGTGTTTCTCAGTTTCTCGCATTTAAAACCTGGGCAGCCGTCAGTGTGAGGTTAGCGAATACAAAGGATAGGATTGCCGCATCATCCTGATAAACCTGTTCCTCGTATAGACCATCGACCCATTGCAAAATTGTCACTTTCTGGGCGATCGCATCCACAATCCAATACTCTGGAATTTGCCGTCCTGCATACTCCGTGCGTTTATAGCGATAATCCCGGCTTTCTTGCTTCGGGCTAACCACTTCCACAACCAGCAATGGCGGCGGCATATCCTGAGTAATCAGGCAGTGAGTTGCCCCTTCTAATGCAGCCGCAGTTTCTTCTGATAGCACCATCAAGTCAGGTTCTCGTGCCGTTGCCCTTGCTCCACTGACTGCAATCTGTGCCCCCATTCTCAAGCAGTAATAGGAAATCCCGCTTTGCAGAAAGATGGCAAACAGGAAGGAGGCAATCCGGTTGTTTAAATCACTTTCAGTCGGCATGGCAATCAGTTCCCCGTTAACCAGTTCATAGTGGATATCGGTGCCATCGTCATAGGTCAAGTATTCCTTAATCGTCATGGGTTGCGTGGTGACAGTCATGGCGTTTACTGGGATAGGCTGAACGGGGATTGCTCATTCTGAATATCACTATGATACTGGTTGAGTTGCCCAGATAATAGCGATCGCTACTGCTGACCGCTGGGTTTCCGCTATTTCTTACTCCCGGTTTTCACGCCCTGCTGTTACCTAAATGGTGCGCGATTCTCCCACGGAGAGGATTCGCCAACGCAAAGCGGAAGTTCACAACTTTGTAGTGTTGCATGTTTCCAGTACGTCATAACCGCCGTAGCGCCAAAATCGCAAAGCGGAAGTTCACAACTTTGTAGCGTTTCATGCTGATTAGGTAGGAGGTGGATTGTGTCGAATATAGTCAGACAAAGCGGCATTGATCAGAGCTTGATAGTCTTGATTACCTGCTTGATGCTTGAAATATTCAATGACAAATGTATCAAGCACAACCACTGATTGCTGATTCCGATCCACTGGAACTCTACCAACTCGAAGAACTGCCTGCGCCATTTGAGTTTCAGTGACTTCAGGAATATCTAATAGATCAATGTCTTCATCCGACATGGCATGAATCCGCTCCCAATTAGTTTGAGAGGTTTTGGAAGAAGATGAGTTGTTCACGTTTAGTACCTCTTCGCATTGAAATAACACGGATTTCATTGGTAGCTTCGGTATGAGCGATCGCGACTAGGACTTGATCCAATAGACCAAGGGTGATGAAACGCTGCTCTCCATAGACAAAGCGATCGTCCTCATAGGTAAAGGTTGCACCTGTAAAGACAGTTTCAGCATCGGCAAAATCAAACCCATGTTTCGCCAAGTTTGATTGACGCTTGTTGTCATCCCAGATGAATCGCATAGCCTTACTATACCTGCAATGTAATACATCAAGATCTTTGGCTGAAGTTGGCTGTATGGCATCTAGGTCTTCGACTTCTTGACCGTGCGCGAAGTTGGCTGTGCTGTG
>JBBSCL010000345.1:0-4547 GCA_038250345.1 Leptolyngbyales cyanobacterium | reverse complement strand
TATTTTTTGCCAAAACAGTTGGATTGCAGGGAAAGGTAATCGCGATCGAGCCACAGCGAATGCAGTTTCAAATGCTCTGTGCAAATTTGGCGCTCAACAGCATCACCAATACCCACAGCTATCAAATCGCTTTAGGAGAAACGGCTGGCTTTTTACCTTTGAGCGCGATCGCGGAACAAAACCCAATCCAGTCACCTGCTGCCCTTGTCAGTGGAAGCGCGATCGCGGAGCAAGTCCAGATCACCACGCTTGATAGCTTTGGCATCCCTCAATGTCGCTTAGTGAAACTAGATGTCGCAGGAATGACCCTACCCGTATTACAAGGCGCAACCCAAACCTTACAGCGCTGTCAGCCAGCCCTCTATTTAATCGGCGCTCCGTTAGATACCGCCGTTGTCGAACATCTGAATTCCCTTAGTTATGATTTGTACTGGCATCGCCCGCCGCTCTATAGCGCCACTAACTATGCTCAAAATTCGCGCAATGTGTTTGGCAGCAAGACACAAAGCAATATGCTAGGGTTTCATCGCGCTCAAAATATTACAGTCAACGGTCTAGAACGGGTCTAATTTTTAGAAAAAGGGGCAGCCAAAGTCTGAAGGATTCGTTGATGAGCTTGGTGATAGCGCTGGAGCCGTTGTAGGTCTTTGTCTGACAACTGGTCGAGACGGGTCAGCGTCATGTTGTCTTCCAGGTCATAGAGTTTGACGTGGATAGCAAGAGAATTGGTCAAGACGCGATCGAGAAATTGGTCATAGGTTTCTTCCGGGCGACGGGTGAGGCAATCCAACGCGGTGATAATTTCGCCTGGAAATCCTTCGGCAACAAGCTGATCCAGCGTCCAGTCAGAATCTTCCACCACATCATGCAGCACTGCAACGATTTGTTCGGTTAGCGTTTGTCCCCGCATCATCAGCCGAATCGGATGCAGGAGGTAAGGAGCGTGGGCTTTATCTAGCTGATCTTGGTGGGCGATCGCCGCGATCGCCACTGCCCTTGCCAGCAGTTGATTTAACGAGATTTCCACGCGATCGCCTCCTTACACTAAAGATCAGGATGGTGCGTTGAGCGCAGTCGAAACGCACCACCAAAACTTACCCGTTTTATTCCGTTGGCATGGGCGCAGGTTTCACTGTCAGAGTGACCGATCTCCCGTTACGCTTTACCGTTAGCTGGAGCGGATCGCCAATTTTGGTTGATTCGACCTGCTGCTGCACTTGCTTAGAAGCCTGTACGGCAGTGCCATTAATTGTTTCGATCACATCACCGGCTTTCAAGTCACCCTGTGCCGCTGGTGAATTAGGCTGAACTGCCAAAACAATCACTCCCTGGTCTTGCTCAACACGCACATTGCCCTGGCGGCGATTAATTTGCTCTCGTAGTTCAGGAGTCAGTTCTGCCATTTGAATCCCTAAGTAGGGATGATCCACTTTGCCGCTCGTAATGAGTTGGTCTGCAACCCGTTGAGCCGTGGCAATGGGAACCGCAAATCCAATTCCAGATGCGCCTTGAATAATGGCAGTGTTCATGCCAATTACTTCGCCTTTGGAGTTAATCAGCGGTCCACCGGAATTGCCAGGGTTGATGGCAGTGTCGGTTTGAATGAAATTAACGCGGGAAGAACCGCCGAAGTCTGCGCCCGATCGCCCGGTGGCGCTGATGATGCCCTGTGTGACGGTGTTGTCGAGTCCGAGTGGGTTGCCGATCGCAATGGCGGCTTGCCCTGGCAGCAGGCGATCGGAATCTCCCAATTTCACGGTGGGTAGCCCCGTTGCGTCGATTTTAATCACAGCCACATCCGTCGTTTCGTCTGAGCCAATCACTTCGCCTTTGAATCGTCGCCCATCTTTCAAAACGACGCTAACCGTATCTGCCCCAGCTACCACATGAGCATTGGTAAAAATCCGCCCATCGGCTGAAGTAATGAACCCCGACCCTGTGCCGCGTTGTACTCGTTGAGGTTGCTCTTGTTCTTGCCGTCCCTGACCAAACATTGAGCCAAAGTCTGAGTTATTCAGGGGTTGTTCTACCGCACGGCTAGAATCGATCCGAACGACGGCTGGACCCACTTGCGCCACAATATCTGCTACGTAGTCGGGCGCACTGGGGTTGCTCGATCGCGGCGATGCAACTTGCACATCTTGCGTTGGTTCAGCAGAAGCGGATTGCTCAATCGGGTTGTTCCCTACCAACGAGTTCGTGCATCCAGTGCTAACAGCGATCGCGGCAAGTGCGATCAACGACAAAGGCAGCTTTAAAGGGGAGTTCATGGGGTTCTAATCCTAACCATATTCACGGTGACTCATCTAATCTAGCTTCCTTATATGAAGTTGGTATGTAATTCATACCAACGCAGCATCGCATGCATTTCAGTCAGATTAAGTTGTTTTCAGCCAGATTAAGCCGCGCCATATTGCCAGCATTCAGGGGCTTCCCAGCTTCGCAAGTTCGCCCACCACTCGAAGAGAAGGCTGCATTCCTAAAGCCTTATCATCCCAAGAAAAGGGTTAGAAATTAGGGCTACTCGTCCTTGTATTCAGCACCGCCTGATTTTTTATTGGACTCTCCATCGAATGGCTGAACACCTGTTTCGGGATAGGAGTTATCGTCAGGACCAAAAATACGAGAGATTGCCGCAGAGAAATATTGGATGATGTCATCGAAAAATTTTGGCATACTCATGATTGTCTCCAGAGAAGCTATTTGAAGTGAATTAATTTAGCTTGCTTGTGTCAGACATCAAGCTTTCCTTGCCGCTCGATCGCCTACTCTTTCAGTATGAATCCGTCTGAGTACAATTTGCTTTTTTGCATTAATTGTTCAAGTTAATGTTGCAATCTCTAACATTTTGAAAAAAGGGCACAAGTTTTAAGTTCAAGTTTTGAATGCTCAGCGATCGCGCAGGGTTAGTTCGATGCAGCAAAATAGACCCCTTGAGAAAGAGAATTAAGTTGGGGTAAACCAAATCTGAAACCCAATCTTAGGCAGCTTAAAAAGGCAGCTTAAAAGTTGAAGTCTTCGATTGGGAGTTCTGAAAAGTCGGGGGGAATAACTTCGCAATCAAGGCTAGTTTTCCGGCTCTCGCGTTGGGTTTGCACTTCTACCGCGATCGCTTCCAGGCGAATTGCCAACGTGCCGAAGGGAACAGTCAGTTGAGTTACAGCTTCTAGTTGATCATGTCCATTTGGGAAGAAATCTACCATCCAGCGAGGTCCATCTAACAGCGATCGCGTTTGGCAATCATTCACCCATAGCTTGATGTAAATCTTTGGCAACAGGTTAGGGAGTTTCAGCCGCAGATTCATCGGTCTGCCTGCCACGATTTCATCGGTCAAAATCTCAATGATTGGGACTGGAATCGCTGTATCTTCCGCCATGATCAATGGGTTGGCAGCAGGCAATTCCAACGATTCACCCCGCTTGGCACGAGAGAGCGATCGCCGCATCCATTCTTGCCACATCGGATCATCATCTACAACGACTTCATGAGTTACCCAATCTTCTGCTGGGGTTTTAGTCAGTTGGTCTTCAGTCGCCACTGAATGGGTTTTGGCGGCAGTGTCTGCTGGAACACTTTCCTTTAAAGCGACTAGCAGTTCTTCATCCGCTGCCAACACTGTCAGTCGGTCTAAAAAGCGATCTTGTAAGCGCAATGCTTGAAACTCAGACTTAATCGGAGACGGTCGCTCTGCAACGGTCGCTGGGTCTACGGTCGCTGGGTCTACGGGTTTGGCGGCATCGGCAGATACTCGCTCGATCAAAGCCAGAACCTCAGAATCAACATCGTCCTCTTGCTGTTTTTCGGTCAGTTGACTCACTGCGATCGCCGGAGGGAGTCCTGTGGAAAGCTTCGCTAACGGTTCACAAATCGCCTCTGCAACTGCCGTTTTCCCTTTATCCTCCACACTTGCATCTTGTTCAGCTTCTTGGGCGATCGCCTCCTGAACGGCTGTCGCGCTAGCGGTTGTCCGAGTGGTGACAATAAACGCAGGCAAATCGAGCTTTTTTTTTGTGCCAGTGGGGTCTGTTTGAGGGTCACTTAATTGGGGAGGCAGCCCTAATCCCTTGGGTTTTGCAGGTTTGACAGGGATAGTTGGGCTGCTTTCTGGCATGGAGTTAAGGTCTTGATCGGCAGCTAAATTTGCCGCAGTCAGATCTAGAAATGAGAGATCCAAAACAGGCTTGGTTTTAGATCGGTGGAGCCGTTCGCTAAATTCAACCGCCAAATCAGATAAATTACTCACCTCTGGCTCTTGATCTAGGGCTGTTCTCACCCGCTGAAATTCTGCCATCAATTCGTCAGGGTTGACAGTAACTGTAATCGTGGTAGTTTGCAGGGCAATGGGTTCAGCCAATTCTGTGGTAGCTCCCCACAGTTCTATCTCTCCAATGAGCAGATGGGTTGTCGAATTAGCGGGTAGCTCTACTATGAAACTGAAAGAGTGAGGCAATCGCTGTGTGGTGAGAGGCAGGCGATCGCTGAAAACAACTTCTGACGTTTGAGGATTGCGAAGAGCCAGCCGCAGTTCTTGGGCGCTCCATCGGGT
>JBBSCL010000344.1:0-4572 GCA_038250345.1 Leptolyngbyales cyanobacterium | reverse complement strand
GAAGCGGCTATTCCCTATTTATTTGATCGGTTTTATCGAGCTGATCCGGCTCGTACCTCTGGCTCATTAGCCTCCAATGGCAAACTTGGCGATGCCACAGGTTCGGGGCTAGGACTGGCGATCGCCAAAGTGATTGTTGAGAATCATCAAGGTCAGATTCATGCACATAGTTCACCCATTGAGGGAACTACGTTTACGATTACCCTCCCCTACCTCGTCAATTAAGTGATCGCACTGGCCTAAATACTCACTACTTATCAGGATCACTTAAGGTTAAACGGTCATGATAAATAGTCTAATTCAAACAGAAGTTAGAGTCTTAAAAACCTGTGCCGTCTGCATAGCAGGCGATATGGGTTTTGGGGCTTTGTATTTAGTTATACCGAATTGCCTTTAACCAATTTTTCTCTTACTAATTACTTCTTATACTTCTGGATGATTCCGGAAAAATCAGAGCCTAACCTGCTGCTTGATTAGCTGCTCAAACTTGGCTATGAGTGCTTTACCCTTTGCCAGCAAAGGATTCGAGCGCGTCAGTATTTTTAAGTTCACGGTCGAAATATGATCAAAGCTGGCGTTTATGTAAGACTACGCAGGATTTTTACATTATCTTAACAATACCGTCGAAGTCTTTACGCTTCGCCTACAAGTTTACTCCGGAAGCTTGCTAACTTATACGTAGTGTAAAACTGGGAAAATATTGTTTCAGTACAAATACCCATTCAGTTAAACGATGTTCCTTGCTCAGGTTGTTAGTGTTCCGTAGTCTGTGCCTCTTAGCGTCCATGTTTTGGCTAGAACTAGTTAGGTAATATCTAGGTAATGCCGTCGGGGTGTCGTTGTTAAAGTCTACCGGGTGGTTGCGATCGCCTTTGTTATCGACCTTTTGAACATTCCCCAGCGAGTCTTTTTTTATGGTTGAGATGTTTAGCAATTCTAAATCTCTGCAAGAACAGCCCCAGACTTCTCTAAGTCATGCTCATCCGGTTACAGATTTGGAAGCTTTGAGTCTCGAACGGAAGCCATCTCTGGTTCACCGACTTACGATTGGAACGGTATTTCTGTCATTGGGATTAGTCGCAATGACGGTGGGATTAGGTTCTATTGCGTATCGGTTGACACATATAACTGTAGATAGTGGGTTGGTTAACGGTCGAGCGGTGCGCATTAGCAGCCCAGTAGATGGAGAGATTCAGGCTTTTTATGCCCGACCCGGAATTAAGGTTAATTCGGGACAAGTGTTGGCTCGCTTAGCCCCCACAGCTACGCTAGATCTCGATACGTCCCAAATAGAGGAAGAGATTCAAACCAAAACTGCCCAAATCTCAGCTACGCAGCAGTCTATTAACCTGCTTAACCAGCAGCTTCAAAGTTTAGCGCAACAAGATCGATTGATCCAGCGGGTAAATGTAACGCTGGCCTCGAATAACGTCAGTGGCTATAGAGCTGCCGTTGATGCAGCAATCGCCCAAGAGACGGCAGCCCGCCAAGAATATCAGCGGTACCGGAGTCTGCTTGCCGATGGTGCCGTATCTAAGCAACAGGTTGATCAGCTAGAGGCAAACCTAAATGAGGCAAGAGCTACGGTCAGCCAAGCCCGAGCTGAATTGAAATCAGCCCAGGCGTCTAGAGGTGCTGTGACGGAGGGTATTACCCTAAACCAAAACAATAGCCTTCAGCCGCAGCAATTTAATTTACTGCGCACGATTGCCGACCATACAGCCAATATTTCTACTTGGCAGGTTCAAGTTAACACCCTAAAAGACCAACTAAAGCAAGCCCAGAGCGCCGATAAGACTGCCACTCAAGTGATTTCGGCTCCTTTTTCAGGCGTTATCTATAACACTGACTATGACGAAGGCGAGCTAGTAGCCCGTCCGGCTACCTTAATGACCTTATTAGACTGCAATGACCTTTGGGTTGAAACACTCATGAGCGCTGAAGAGGCGAAACAAGTTGATTCAGCAAAACCTGTGCGCGTCCAGTTAGCAGGAGAAAAAAGCACATTGGTAGGAGAAGTAGAGTTGGTTGAAGCCATTACGCCCGCAGAATTGGCTAAAGATCAGGCGCAGGCATTGGCTCCTGCTCTGCCAGTTCATCTAGTTGGGATACCGCTAGCAAAAATTACAGTTAGATTGCCTCAAGTGCCACAGCAAGGGCGATCGCAGCAGTTTTGCGGAGTCGGTCAATTGGCTAAAGTTACCTTTGACACAACATTTTCGTTGTTCTAGAGCAAGCCATTCCTGAGTAACTGTTTAGGCTTTCCTAAGGAAACGCTAAATGGGGCGGAACCCACTTCTTAAACAGCACAGCTGAGTACAGCTGTATTTAACCATGTGACAACTATGCTATCGAATACCCAGCGTCCGCGTTCAAACCTTGGATCTTCTTTCAACATAATCGTGTTCGTGTCGCTATCACTTGTAGGTGTAGCAGGAGTCTATCTACTCAAGCACACTAACTCGATGGGGTCAGCCGATATTTTTGGCCTATTTACAATTGGTATTATTGGCGCGTTTCGCTGGAGCTTGTTTTTCCTACGAATTGTGCGATCGCGCATTTTCCTCCACATTGTGTTCCCCCGCTGGCGACAAGCCGCCAACCGCATTCCGGCAGAGCAGTTTCCTCACGTTTGCATGATAGTGCCGACCTATAAGGAAAAAACCTGGATTACTGAACGGGTATTTCGGGCGATCGCATTAGAAGCTCGAGCGTTGAGTCAGCCGATAACACTCGTAATCAACAGCAGCAGTGAGCAAGAAAATGCAGAGATTGAAGCCATTCTGCGAGCAGAAGATCCGGAACTGAGCCATATTCACTTGGTTCAAATGACCCAAAAACAGGGAAAGCGGAAAGCTATGGCCGATAGCCTGCGGCAGGTCTCGCAGCTCGGTTTACCGACTGACTCTGTGGTGGTTTTAATGGACGGTGACTCGGAGTTAGCTCCTGGCGCATTGACTAAGTGTTTGCCTTTCTTCCGGCTGTTTCCCAAAATGGGAGCGCTGACGACAGATGAACTGCCAATTGTCAATGGCTCCTACCTGTTTTCTGAGTGGTTCCACTTGAGATTTGCCCAACGGCACTACCAAATGTGTTCTGACTCACTCTCTCGTAAAGTGATGTGTCTGACGGGACGCTTCTCGATCTTTAAAGCCGAAGTGGCTCTGGCTCCTAGCTTTACGAACCAGCTCGAAACAGACTCACTCGACGATTGGCTGTGGGGCAAATTTACGTTTCTATCAGGAGATGATAAGAGCACCTGGTACTGGCTGCTAACTCGGGGCTATGACATGCTCTACATCCCCGATGCCATGGTGTACTCAATCGAAACAATTTCTGGTTCGGTGGCAAAGCGAGCCTACCAAAACATGCGGCGCTGGTATGGCAATATGCTGCGCAATAATGGTCGGGCGATCGCCTTAGGGCCTAAAATTACAGGCTGGTCAATTTGGTTTAACCTACTCGACCAACGCATTAGCATTTGGACCTCACTGTTAACGCCTGGTTTCTTGCTGACTGCGCTCTGCCAATTCAACTGGTTATCCATCGGCATCATTCTGTCGTGGATTACCTTTACGCGCCCGATCATGCTGATGATTGTCTTTTTGGGGCGACCCTCCAATCTGAAGCCAATCCACTTTCCCATGCTGCTGTTTTCGCAATGGAGTTCGTCTTTAATCAAGATTTGGACTCAAATGAATATGGCCACTCAAAACTGGTCAAACCGTGGCAACCAAAGTATCAGTGCCGACGGCTCTGGCACAGAGCGGCTGGTTAAACTCAGTACGTCCCGGTTCTTGCTGTTCTCCCAATCCTTTAGCTTCGTCGTATTTCTTTGCTGGCTGTCGGGTTTACTCAACCCCACTTGGGACTTGGCCGGGATTTGGCTGAGTGTAGATAGCAGCCTCAACCCTTCTCAAGTTCAGATGGTTAAAGCTGTTGATTACGGTATTATCGCCAGCGATGGTAAAGACGATGCCGTGGCTCTACAAGTGTTAATGGATCAGTTATCGCCCCAAGGCGACGTTGAGATCCAGCTACCCATTGGAGAAATCGACCTCTTTCAGCCCGTCCAAATTCGCCGCAGCAACCTGGCGCTTAAAGGGAAAGGGATTGCCCGCACTGTGCTTCAGTCGCACATTCAAAGAGCACAGGCCGAAGCTGTTGTGAATCGGTTTGCTGCTGCTGCCGCCGCCGCCAACAATGACAACGAGACTGATCCAGGTTCCAGCGCGCTGATTGCCGAAACTATTCAAGTCCAGAACTCACAACTTGAAAATATTCGCCTTAGTGGTTTTAGCGTCCGCCATGTGGTTCCTTATCCTCAATTAGGGGCTAATTATGCGGTCAAAGGCATGGTTCTGTAACGGCTTGTGACCGTGGAGAGGGCAAACTGTAGATTCTATGATTTACCCTTTAAAAATCTCTAAGTTTTGGCTCAAAATTGCTGTCAAAATATGGCGTCCTAATGTTGAAATAGAAGCATGGGACTGACACGGCGAGATTTTTTGCAGCGCAGCGGGGGGGCGATCGCTGCCTTGGGGCTGAGTGAGGCGGGGCTGGTGGCGCTGG
>JBBSCL010000343.1:0-4573 GCA_038250345.1 Leptolyngbyales cyanobacterium | reverse complement strand
ATTTCAGCCGCAGAGACGATCAGCGGCGGCACAAAGCGAACCACTTTTGGTCCAGCAGGAACCATCAATACACCCTGATTAATGCCAGACTGCACCACCTGAGCGGAAGTCAAATCAATTTCTGCTCGAATCTCCAGACCATTGATTAAGCCCCAACCGCGCACATCTGCCACTTTTTCGGGGTAACGTTGGGCGATCGCGTGTAGCCCGGTTCGTAGTTGCTCTCCGCGCTCCTGAGCATTTTGCAGCAGGTGATCCGATTCCAAGGTTTGGCAGACCGCTAAAGCCACGGCACAGGCAAAGGGATTGCCGCCAAAGGTGCTGGCATGATCACCGGGCTGGAAGATATTGCAAGATTCTTTGCAAAGCAGGGCACCAATGGGAATGCCGCCACCCAGTCCTTTTGCGGAAGTGAAAATATCTGGCTCAATTCCTAAATTTTCAAAGCCCCAAAGCTTGCCAGAGCGCCCCATGCCGACCTGCACTTCATCACAGATGAGGAGAATACCGCGCTCGTTGCAAATCTCGCGAATCCGCTGGAAGTAAGTGCGATCGCCCGGACGCACGCCGCCTTCACCCTGAAGCGCTTCTAGCAAAATCGCCGCCACTCGCGGTTGGTCTTGATCTAGGTCGGCGATCGCCTGCTCCAGTGCAGCAATATCGTTGTAAGGCACATACTCAAACCCTGGCACGAGTGGGCTAAAACCCTTGTGATATTTGGGTTGTCCGGTTGCCGTAAGGGTTGCTAAAGTCCGACCGTGAAAACTGGCATGAGCCGTGATAATCACGGGACTGGAAATCCCTCGAACCGTGTGGGCATACTTGCGGGCTAACTTAATCGCGCCTTCGTTTGCCTCCGCCCCTGAGTTGCAGAAAAAGGCGCGATCGGCGCAAGAATTTTCGACTAGCCACTTTGCCAACTCACCCTGAGCCGTAGTGTAGTAAAGGTTAGAAACATGGTGCAGCGTTTGAATCTGCTTTGTCACCGCCTCAACCATGGCGGGATGGGCATGTCCTAGGGTGCAAGTTGCAATTCCAGCCACAAAATCCAAATACTCGCGCCCTTCCGTGTCCCAAACCCGACATCCTGACCCACGTTCCAACGTAATCGGGTAGCGAGTATAGGTTTTCATCACATACTCGTCAAATTCTGCCTGGGTAAATGCGCTAACGACATCCGGCAACGATTCAACGAAAACAGACGCGACTTGGAGTAATGCTTCTGGACTCACTGGAACTAATCCTTAATTTTTAAGAGACTACAACACGCAGTTAAACTTTGAACCGACACAACTTAATTTTCAAAGAGATGCTCGTGTCCATCAGTTTTTCATTCTTAGCTTTTACAATACCCCATTCATTCTCAATCAGCCGCAATCCGGTGCATCGGTCAAGTTCTGATGACAATCCGCTAAAAAATCTCAAACGATAGCGCATAGTCGCCAGCTTGATTGGCAGTAATCTCAAATACGTAGTCGCCATCACTGGGTAAGCGTCCTTTCCAGTCTGGATTGAGTGTGCTGTCGCCAATCCGTTGACCGCCTGGAGCGATCGCGCTTAAATTCACACGTCCCTGCAACTTTTTGATCAACACCAACTGTCCTTGTTTTGCCTTGAGTAAATAGCGGCGAATTTGCTGAGGCGCGATCGCTCCCGTTACAGTTGTGCCGTTCGTGCCTCTGGCAAAAATCACCCGTTCTATACGTTCTTGAGTGGGTCGAGAAGTGGGTGTAGTCGCCACATCGAGCGTGTAGGCACCCGATCCAGATATTTGAACGAAGTATTGATCATCTGTGGGTAGCTGCCCCGTCCAACTGCGGGTTTGATAGGCGGCGGCATCAATGCCATCCTGGTTCGATCGCAGCAGATTCATCACCACGCCCGACCCTTCTAAAGTGGCAGTTAGCACCTGTCCCTGAGACGCTTTAATTGAATAGGATTGCGTTCCCTGCTCTGACAGCGTTCCTTGCACCATGGTGGAGAGTTTGCCAGGGAGAAATTGGATTGGCTGAGGCTCGGAAGTGGCTTGATTGATTGAAGCCGAATTTGGCGCTAGTTGATTAGCAGATGGCGCGATCTGCAAGGCTAAATTCAAATCTTTTTGCCTACCAATAATCCGTGACGCTTCTGCTTGGGGTAGTTTGGCTCCAGAAACCCAGACCTCGCCGTTAGAGGCTAATGGGTCAGTTTGTGCGTGCCACAACCATGAACTAGCGACTCCGGTTCCCAGCAAAAATGCCGTTCCCATGCCGAGCCATAGCCGATTTTTCTGAGGCGATCGCGCGGGCTTTAATTGGGTAGTGGCTAGACGAATGGCTAGATGATCCTGAGAAGCAGATTTCGATGAGGCATGACGCAGATTGGAATGAGAAGATGCTACGCAAGGCTGATTTGCCTGCGATCGCAGGCTAAAATTAGCTGCTTTCGCCTTGAGTTGAGCCGGATTTAATCCGGGCATTACCGAATGCAAATCCACCCAAACTTCTTGAGCAGATTGATAGCGATCGCTGGGATAAATCGACAACATCCGTTCAAAAATGCGGGTTAATTGGCTGCTTAGGGTTACATAAGGCTGCCAGCACCATGCCAAGCTTTGACTATCGACTAAGGAATGTGGCTCTTTGCCAGTGAGCAATGCTAAACAAGTGGCTGCTAGAGCATACAAATCGCTGTTGGGGTAAACTCGCCCCGTTTGTAGCTGTTCTGGCGGCGCATAGCCCACCTTGCCAACCCGCGTTACGGCGGAAGTAATCGAAAGTTGGCTAGTCGCTTCTTTAACGGCACCAAAATCAATCAGCACCGGAAGCCCTGTTTCACCGATGGGCAATTCACGTCGGTGCGACTCGTGCAGCGGTTTGAGAATGATATTTTCTAAGGAAATGTCGCGGTGAACAATGCCGCGATCGTGAATATAAGTCAGGACGGGTAACAGTTGTTTGAGTAAATGGCACACTTCGGCTTCAGTGAAGGTCAATCCCTGCGATTTGCGATCGCTCAGCAACCGTCGATAAGTCTGCCCTTCAACAAAATCTTGAACCAAAAATAGCCGCTGCCCTTCTTCAAACGCCGCCCAAAAGCGTGGAATCTGGGGATGCTGAAGCTGGTAAAGCGTGCTGGCTTCGCGCTGAAATAATAGTTGAGCTTTCTTTAACAGAGCATTGTCTTGATAAGGAACAAAGAACTCCTTCAACACACAACGTTCATCGAAGCGCTCTTGGTCAATTGCCAAGTAAGTGCGCCCAAAGCCTCCTTGCCCTAAAATCTGCTGAATCAAGTATCGTTGGCGAAGCAGAGTTCCCAGAGAAATGGGAGCAGTCATAGGTCAAACTAAATCCAAAAAAATCACACCAAGGGGTGTATCAATCCTCACTTTAAAGTGAAGAAGTTTCCATAGTGGGTCACCCCTCATGGGCAAATATCCTTAGCAGGGTGGTTTCATATTAGCCAGCGGAAAACGTGATCACAGTCACATCTTTGACCCAGTGCAAGCCATTTTCAATCTACCAGTGGTTGCGGGTTAACTGAAGGAAGGTTGTAGCATCCATGTTCCAATGACTCGGATAACGTGATGTGCATGGAGTTTACCGTTGCTGAGCCAAGTGGCTGGTTGTCAAAGTCAGAGGCTTAAACAGGTGAGTCAAGAGAGGGTGCGTCAGAGGCTCAAAAAAAAGCTGTAAGCCTTGGTTGAAGGAGATGGGGTGCATGGGTCAGATGGGGTGCATGGGTCAGATGAACCCTGAGTATGGTCAGCGAATGGATGGATGGCTCACACTTTATCAATATGCGTATAACCAAGCTTAACCTGGGGTCTGTGTAGATCAAAAAAGCAGGCAATTATTCGCCCCAAACCGACCTGACAGTGCGCTCAAACCCGGTCAACCTCGCAGAAATCGACAACGTAAAACAATTGCCTGGAAATTTATACGACCAGATGCCGATAAGAAATTAGGCAGGCATTGTGTTGCGTAGTTAATTTTTTGCTCTACTAGTGCGGGAAGCAGGGGATCTTGGGGATGAGGGCAGTTCTGGAGGCTTCCAAACTGACATGCTCCCAATTTTTTGGGTTAATCCATTCCCAAACTTGCTGCGTATACCAATCATAAGGCTGCTAAAGTGCAGTTTTGATAGTCTAGATTCGATCGCAGCACTCAGTCCGCTTACACTATCCAAAAAATTATTAAAGCTATGTCAAATCGTTTTTTTACGTCCCGTCGTTTCCTCCGTAACATCTCCTTGATTTCGCTGATTGCTGTGGCGTTTGCCTACGGGGTATCTCGCATGGCGTTTTCTAGTGCTGCCAGCGATCGCCCCGTCGCTATTGTGGCAAGCAAACTGATTGAGCCGGCGATCGATATTTCAGCTTCTACCGTCAAAGGGGAGCAGACCGCAATTTTTGCAGGAGGCTGCTTTTGGGGAGTGGAAGCTGTTTTTGAGCATTTGAAAGGAGTTTCTGATGTGGTTTCTGGTTTTTCGGGGGGTGACGCAGCCACCGCAAACTATGAGAGAGTCAGTTCTGGTCAAACCGGGCACGCTGAGGCAGTGAAAATCACCTACGACCCCGCGCAGATTTCCT
>JBBSCL010000342.1:0-4573 GCA_038250345.1 Leptolyngbyales cyanobacterium | reverse complement strand
GCAAAGAACCGAGCGATCGCCCAGTCTTTCTCCATATAGCCTAAGGAAAAAATTTGGGCTAAAAAGCTGAGGGCGGTCACAAGTTCAGCAGCCCCTAAACTGACTGAAGAAATATCGATCGCGAACGAAAGATCTAGATCGGCGGCATGAAACCAATGAAGCAAAATCGGTTGTGGATCAACATACAGACTGGTTTGAAACGCGATCGCTCCATGCAGCATCGCCACCAATGTCATCAAAATGTTGAAGTAAGCGGCTGGGCGAGGACCTGTTCGACGGATGTATCCGATTGACCAAGGCAGTGTCAACACCGCTCCCACTAATCCATAGATTGGTAGGCACCAGCTTGTTTGAAGTAGAAACTCGCCCATCCAAATAGCCTTTTTAAATACTTTGTGGTAATAACTGTGACTACAAAAACTGACTACACAAAAACCTCCAACCCACTTTTCAGAGCTAGAAACCAGTTAATTTGCGCCTTATATAAATCTTATGAATATTCAATTCTCGTAGTCTCTTAACCGTTAAACATATCAATTTTTGCGGTTGCTCAAGAAAATTTTTCTCAAAAAACCAGCCTTACAGATCTGCCGAGCTACTTAGATAAATGTAGCTTATATCTACGTAATATTTTCTTAAACATTGATTGAGCAAAGTCTGCGCGGGTGAAGAGCTTAATTGAAGCGAAATTCAGTGGGCGATCGCCGTGATGTAATCTTTCATTAAGCCCTCAAAACACTGACGAACATAACTTTCAGCACTTTAAGTCCGTTTTTTAGAGAGTTAAAAGATAGGGCGCAAAATGTGAGAAGATCCATACTAAGGTTGAAATAGTGGCAAAAATAACAATTCCACTAATTTGATAAGTTTCTCTGATGTCCAAGATTTGCAACTATCATTGGTCTTTATATTGCATAAGTGTCGGTTCCACCTCTATGCTTGTTATGCCTAGTGAAAAACTCGGCAAGCCTTGGAATAGTGGAATCTCCGTCAAAATTTTCATTCTTGTTTAACAATGATTAGTTTCACTTATCAGGAGACTAGGAATGCCGATTGCAGTTGGAATGCTTGAAACGCGGGGCTTCCCCGCAGTTGTTGAAGCAGCGGATGCCATGGTGAAAGCAGCTCGCGTCACGCTAGTAGGGTATGAGAAGATCGGCAGCGGTCGCGTCACAGTGATTATTCGGGGTGACGTATCCGAGGTTCAGGCTTCCATAGCTGCTGGCGTTGAAAATGTAAAGCGGGTCAATGGAGGTGAAGTGCTTTCCACTCACATCATTGCTCGCCCTCACGAAAACCTGGAATATGTTCTACCGATTCGCTACACCGAAGCCGTAGATCAATTTCGCAGCTAATGCTTAAATCCTGCAACTCCGCCTTCGGGCGGTTAGAAGTGGGTTTAAGTTTTGTTTGGTTCATCAACCCGGTTGTTTAAAGTTTATTTGGAAGGGAATTTATACAATGGCAATTGCAGTTGGAATGGTTGAAACCTTAGGGTTCCCAGCAGTGGTCGAAGCAGCAGACGCAATGGTAAAAGCGGCTCGCGTCACCCTAGTCGGCTATGAAAAAATTGGCAGTGGTCGCGTGACGGTCATTGTTCGGGGCGATGTCTCTGAAGTGCAAGCTTCTGTGGCGGCAGGCATCGAAAACGTCAAGCGTGTCAACGGTGGGCAGGTTCTTTCTACCCACATCATTGCTCGCCCTCATGAAAACCTGGAGTATGTTCTACCGATTCGCTACACCGAGGCAGTAGAGCCATTCCGTGAGAGCGTCAGCGGTATTCGTCCTCTTAATCGCCCGTAACATCGAATGCAGATTGCCAGAGTTCTTGGCACGGTTACCAGTACGCAAAAGGAACCCACTCTCAGGGGTATCAAGTTCCTCGTCCTTCAATTTATTGATGATGATGGGGAACCGCTTCCTGGGTATGAGGTCGCAGCGGATAACGTCGGTGCCGGTATAGATGAATGGGTGTTAGTGAGTCATGGTAGTGCTGCGCGTCAAGTCTCAGGAAGCGAACAGCGCCCTGTTGATGCAGCAGTCATTGCTATCATCGACATGGTTAGCCTTGAAAATAAGCTTCTTTATAGCAAGCGCGATCAAGATCGTTAAAGCGAACTCAGCGTTTATATGAAACGCTTACCTGTCAATCTTTAGATCATCAAATTTAGATTCTGCTTTACGACTTCGCTTTAGATTTTGACCCAGTTCGTAGTATCCACTCATCGTGGTTTCAGTTTGGAGAGTTTGATTTTATGGTAGTCCGTGATTATGCGGATGCTCCGGCATCTCGTTCAAACTTGGTCGATGACCAGGTTGATGAAACGGCTTCTGTCCATTCATTTTCCAACGTGATGGGGGACGTTCGGGTTGGTGCCAATGTTGTCATTGCACCCGGTGTTTCTATCCGAGCAGATAAAGGAAATTCGTTTCGCATTGGTACAGGTTCTAAAGTTCAAGATGGTGTGGTGATTCATGGGCTAGAGCAAGGTCGCGTGGTTGGGGATGATGACCAGTCCTATTCTGTTTGGATTGGACAGAATGCATCTATTGCTCATATGGCATTGGTTCATGGACCTGCTTACATCGGAGATGGATGTTTTATTGGGTTTCGTTCAACTATATTTAATGCTCGAATTGGACGCGGCTGCATTGTGATGATGCACGTTCTGGTTCAAGATGTGGAAATTCCACCTGGGAAGTTTGTGCCTTCGGGTTCTATTATTACCAGCCAACAGCAAGCAGATCAGTTACCAAATGTACAAGAATCTGATAAACAATTCGCGATTCAGGTGATGGGTGTCAATGATGCTCTGCGATCGGGCTATCACTCTGCCGAAAGTGTTGCCCCTGTAACGTCATTTCAAGAAAAACAGTCTACCGCAACTAACTTGGCAAGTGAGGGCGGTGAAGCTCACAGCCGTCTTACAAAGGGAGGAAGTATGGATACAGATGTCGTGGGTCAGGTGCGTCAACTGTTGGCGCAGGGGTATCGGATCGGAACAGAACATGCAGATAAGCGACAGTTTCAAACGGGTTCTTGGAAAAGCTGTGCGCCAATCCAGGCAACGCGTGAATCGGAAGCCGTGGCAGGCTTGCAAGCCTGTCTCTCGGAACATACAGGGCAGTATGTGCGCCTAATTGGCATCGATCCACGGGCGAAAAAACGGGTACTAGAAACAATTATTCAGCGTCCTCAGGATCAGCCTGGTCAAGCGACATCTGGTTCTGGTCGTGGCAGTTCTGACCATTCTGCAAAGAGCTACGCGATCCCTAAGACAGCACCCAATTTTGGCGTTCACAATGGGCAATCTCAGTCTGGTAGTTTGGGGGCAGAGGTCGTTGCTCAGGTTCGCAATCTGTTAACGCAGGGTGCGCGAATTGGCATGGAACACGCCGATACACGGCGATTTCAAACAAGCTCTTGGACAAGTTGCTCTCCGATTCAATCAACGCGAGAAAGCGATGTGCTGTTGGGTTTGGAAGCTTGTATTCGCGAACATTCTGGTGAATACGTGCGGCTGATCGGGATTGATCCAAAGGCAAAACGTCGATTGGCTGAAATGATTATCCAGCGCCCCGATGGAAAAACGGCTCAAGGTTCCAATCACAGCAAGGGCACGGCTCAAAGCTCTGCTCATGCGGCTGACAAGACTGCTTCCTACGGAACTTCTTCTAATAGCACGAGTTCTGATTTGTCAAAGCAAGTGGGGCAATTAATTGCTCAGGGCTACCAGATTGGGGTGGAGTATGCAGATGAGCGTCGCTATAAGACGAGTTCTTGGCAGAATGCACCGATGATTCAGGCTCGGCGTGAAGCGGATGCGATCGCAGAAATCGAATCGTTTCTCAATGAACACAGCCGCGATTATGTCAGGATTGTGGGGATCGATTCAAAAGCCAAGAAGCGGATGGTGGAAATGATTGTGCATCGTCCTAATGGGAAGGGTGGCGCGACTGCTGCGGCTCCAAATCGAGCATCAACGACTTCTGCCTCTGCTCACTCAGCTTCTGCCCACACGGGTCAAACCCATAGTAATCGTCCTAATAATGGCGCTCAAAAAGATGGGGCGATCGCAGAACAAGTTCGTCACCTGTTAGCTCAAGGTTTTAAAATCAGCACTGAACATGCGGATGAGCGCCGCTACAAAACCAGTTCTTGGCAGGGCGGAACTGCGATGACAGGAACTCGTGAGGCGGATGTGATGGCGGCGTTAGATGGGTTTATGAATCAGCATCCGGGTGAATATGTCCGGTTGATTGGCACTGACCCCAAAGCAAAACGCCGAGTGGTTGAAAAGGTGATTCAACAGCCTACTAAACAATCAACCAGTCGCTAGTGATTGATTTGAGAGTTTTGAGGAGTTTTTTTGAGTGATGAGTTTTGAGTTAAAAGAATGAGTTGATTTAACTCAAAACTTCTGACTCCATCAAGGGGGGTTATGTCTTTGCTATCTTTGCAACTGCGACCAATCAGCATCTCTCACTACTATGTCAGTGGAGATGTGACGATTCAGGAAGGGGTTGCGATCGCTCCCGGTGTTTTAATTCAGGCAGATCCTGACAGTAGTGT
>JBBSCL010000341.1:0-4574 GCA_038250345.1 Leptolyngbyales cyanobacterium | reverse complement strand
TGCGGCGTAGGGTGATGACGGAAAATCAGTGGAGTTTGCGCGATCTCTATCGCACCCTCGATCTTCCTGGCGACAATCCCCTTCGCAAAGCCCAAGCTGAACTGGATGCAGCAGTGCGAGAAACCTATGGCATGAAAGCAAGTGATGATCCACTTCAGTTTTTGCTGAGTTTGAACCTGGAAGTCGCAGACCGAGAGAGTCAAGGATTGCCTGTCGTCGCGCCCGGTTTGCCACCCTGCGTCACCGATGCCAGCCCATTCATCACCGCTGATTGTGTAACCATGCCAGAGCAAGGAAGCGCTATGACCGATTGAAGAATCGTGGCATACATTGTAGTTACGCTGTAGGGATAAGCAAATTGATATTTGAATGGGATAAAGAAACCATTCGCATTTTCTCGGCTCGTAGGGCAAATAAACAAGAGCAGCAACAATACCAAAGTTTTCTTTTATGAAAGACGAATATGATTTCTCCCAATCTGTTAAGAATCCGTACATTAAGAAGCTTAAAAAGCAAGTGACGATTTGACTTGAAGAGGAAGTCGTTGAATACTTTAAGGGCTTGGCTGAAGACACAGGTATTTCTTATCAAAGCTTGATTAATTTGTATTTGCAAGATTGCGTGAAGTCACAGCGAAAATCTTCACTGGAGTGGGTGCGTCAAGCCTAATAATTTTCTTGAAGCGTTCTGGCAGAAAAACAGGCATTATCAAAAATAACTAGGAGTCAGGCAGATGGTTCTAGCGACTCATCAATTTACCCTTGAAGACTATCTGAATTACAACGATGGCACTGATACTCGCTACGAATTGGTCAACGGAGCGCTAGTTGTAATGCCTACAGAAAGTCGGCTAAATGAGCAAATTGCGCTCTGGCTATTGACTCAGTTTTTGGCATTGGTGCCTCTGTCTCAACTGGGGCGAGGAATGGAAGTTGCAGTAAGTGGACGTTTAGTCACAGCGCGAATCCCCGATTTGGTGGTGGTTTCGCCTGAACTAGCGATCGCGTTAGCTGGAGCAAAACGTTCACTCGTTGGGTTTGATATGTTGCCACCCTTGCTAGTTGTTGAGGTGGTTTCTCCTGGCAAGGAAAACGAGGATCGAGATTATCGATATAAGCGCTCAGAGTATGCTGCACGAGGGATTCAAGAATACTGGATTGTCGATCCGATCGCCGCTAAAGTTACACTCCTAATCTTAGAAACCGGACTGTATGAAGAGCAGGTTTTTCAGGGCAGCGATCGCATTCTCTCGCCGCTATTTCCCCAGCTAAATCTAATTACCACTCAACTATTGAGTGCTGGAGAAGTGCAGCCAGACTAACGATGATCAGTCAAACCTATACCCATAAAAAAGCTCCTAATTCAAATGAATCGGGAGCTTTAATCTAGAGTTCTACGAGAGCATCACATTACTACTCAGCGGATTCGATCGCCTTGGCTGCTTTACTCAACTGTTTGCCCAACTTTTGCACCACAGTTTTGAAGCCGCGAGGTGCTTCAGAAGCCACTTCAGCCGTTTGTTCACCCAAACGTGATAGTACTTCCGAAATTTCTTCGGGTTTTGCCTTGCTGCGCTTTAGCACTTGTTTTAGTTCTTTTAAACCGCTGGCGATTTCCTTAAATTGATCGCCTTCGGCTTTGTTGACCATGCCATACCACATATCAATAGCGCTAGCAGAATCTTCAGGTTTGAGCGAGGTGATTTTCTCACCATCCAAGTTTTCGATCAACGAGTTCATCTCATCTAGGTGTTCCTGGTTGTCTGCCTTGTTGATGGATGCTCCAACTTTGGTGAGTTGTTTACCCAACTTTTGCAAAGTGGTTTTTGCGCTCTTATCCGCTTCAGAAGCACATTCGCTGGTTTGTTCGCCAGCCTGCTCCAACACTTCACCAATTTCGTGAGCATCTGCCTTACCGCTTTTCAGTAGCTTTTGAAGCTGTTTCAAACTGGTGGCGATTTCTTTCAGTTCTGGCTCTTTTGCTTTGTTCAAGAAACCATACCAATGATCCACAATACCTAGTGCGGCTTCTGGCTCAATGCTGGTTAGATCGCCATTGAGCGTTTCGATCAGTTCATTTAACTCTTGGCTAGAATCTGATTCGCTTTCTTGATCAGCTTGGTTCTGCTTTGTATCCGTTTCTTTAGATTGCTGCTTGCTAACCATGAGTTTCCATCCAAATAACTATGAGATGTACAGCCGTTAGCCTACAAAGCCAAACTCTGGAACACCTCTTTCATAAGAAACAACCTGAATTGGTGAATTTAACTCCCTAGAGGGGTGACTGAAAAGAGGGAGATAATCTGATGTGTAATCAGGAGGTTAGTATACCTGCCAATCTAAAGCGATCGCGCTAGACTGCCATCAAGCTCTGCGGCACTTCAGGGCTTCTTGTATTCCTACCTGGTATTCCCCAATGATTGACCTTTATACTTTCACCACGCCCAACGGTCGCAAAGCCTCCATCATGCTAGAAGAGGTGGAACTGCCCTACACCGTTCACAAAATCGACATCACAAAAGATGACCAATTCACGCCGGAGTTTGTGGCAATCAATCCCAACAGCAAAATTCCGGCGATCGCCGATCACGAAACGGGCATCACAATGTTTGAATCGGGCGCAATTTTGATTTACCTTGCCGAAAAAACCGGAAAGCTAATGCCAACGGAACCTAAAAAGCGCTATCAAGTGCTGGAATGGCTGATGTTTCAAATGGCAGGCGTGGGTCCAATGTTTGGGCAGTTAAACCACTTTAAGAAGTTTGCGCCAGAAAAAATTCCCTACGCGATCGCTCGCTACGAAAAGGAGACGCTGCGGCTCTATAGCGTGTTGGATCAGCAGCTAGCCACCAACGAATTTATCTGTGAAGACTACTCGATTGTGGATATTGCCACCTTTCCTTGGGTTGCCACCTATGACTTTCAAGGATTAACTCTAGATAATCATCCCCACTTAAAGCGCTGGTTTGAAGTCGTTCAGGCGCGTCCTGCTGTTGCAAAAGGAATGGCGGTTCCCGCATAAAATTTGAGCAGTGAACAATACCTGAAAATATTGGACAATTGATATTAATTAACCAAAAAAACGGATGGAAAAAGTGGAAATAATTAAGCTAACAACGGATGGAAAAAGTCAAGTTGTCGTTTTGCCAGAACAGTTTCACTTATCAGGAAATGAAGTTTACGTCAAAAAAATGGGCAATGCGATCGTGCTGCTCTCGAAAGAAGATCCTTGGCAGTCTTTATTCGACAGTCTAGACAACTTTTCCGCTGACTTCATGGAAACTAGAGCGCAACCTAGCCCTCAGTCCCGTGAGGATTTATTCTGATGCTGTTCTTGCTGGATACCGATATCTGCATTTACATCATCAAACGTAAACCTCAACACGTGATTGATCGATTTCAAACCTTGTCTCTATCTGATATCGGCGTTTCATCTCTTACCATAGCCGAACTGGAATATGGCGCTTATAAAAGCCAACGTGTAGAGCAAAATCGAGCAGCCCTCAATCAGTTTTTGCTTCCACTTGAAATTGTTCCTTTCGACGAAAGCGTAACTCAAATTTATGGAAACCTTCGAGCCACGCTGGAACGACGAGGAACAATCATTGGAGGAATAGATATGTTGATTGCATCTCAGGCGATCGCCCTATCCCTAACGTTGGTTACTAATAACACTAAAGAGTTTTCTAGAATTCAAAATCTAGATCTAGATAACTGGGTAAGCTAAATCGAAAATGGGAAGCGATCGCCCCTAGCCAGTGAACTTAAGCGATCGCCCAGCTAAGGTAATAGAATAAATTGCAATAGCGTTCCATGAATTAAACCCTAGCGAATGTCAACACCTCGGTTTCTCTTGCTGGAAGATAGTCCAAGCGACGCAGAGGCAATCCAAGCCATGCTCACGGATTGCGGCATGGACTACGAATTGCTGCGGGTAGAACTTCGCGCTGATTTTGTGGCGGCACTAGAAACCCAGACGGTTGACTTAATCTTGGCGAATTGTGCAATGCCCAATTTTGACGGCATCTCTATATTGGAAATTCCCTCTTCCCTTCGTCCTGAAATTCCCCTAATTATTCTCGCCGCCAGTTTAGATGAAGAATGGGCGATCGAAGCTCTAAAACGGGGAGCCACAGATTACATCCTCAAGCAGCGGTTAAGGCGCTTGGTGCCAGTGGTTCAGAGAGCATTGCTAGAAACCCAAGAGCGCCGCCAACGACAAGCTGAACTGCGAGATCTGCAAGCCGCGCTGAGCGATCGCACACAAGCCGAAGCAGAATTGCGAAAGAGTGAAGAACGCTTCCGCACTCTGGCAGATAATATGTCTCAGTTCGCGTGGATGACTGACCCGAACGGCTGGATTTTTTGGTATAACCACCGTTGGTTTGAATATACAGGCATCACTTTAGAAGAAATGCAGGGCTGGGGCTGGCAGCAAGTCCATCACCCTGATCACATTGATCGCGTGGTCGAGCATTTCCGCCACTGTATTGAAACAGGGGAGACATGGGAAGACACCTTTCCTCTGCGGGGCAAAGATGGAAACTATCGCTGGTTTCTGTCTCGTGCTATTCC
>JBBSCL010000340.1:0-4579 GCA_038250345.1 Leptolyngbyales cyanobacterium | reverse complement strand
CTTGGCGCTCAAATGCAGCAGCAACTTGGTCGAGCATAAGAGGAAGGAATAGGCAATAGGGAATGCTAATCACCACATCATAGTGTAGGGAGAGATCGGCGATCGCTTTGCCAGTGCGTTTGATTTCTTCCCCTGGATTGACGGGAGGTTTCAGCACTACCAGCACATCAATGTCCGATCCAGGGTCAGCGTCGCCACGAGCTTGGGAACCAAAGAGGGTAAGGTGAAGCAGGCGATCGCTATACACATCAGTGAGTTCCTGTTTGAGGCGGGTAAGGATGGGGCTGAGGGTAACATTCATGGTGAATGGGGGCGATCGCAAATCTTGGTTCCATTTTAGCGGGGCGATTCGTGACACGTTAGGCGGTTCCCTCACTCCACCCAACCGCTGTAACCCCTGACGCGCCTGAGCAATTAGCTTGGAATTTGTTTGGCTTTTCAACAATTGTCGATAAATCCCTGCTGCGGCTTTGGGTTTACCTGATACTTCTTTAGGACTTACCCATTCGCCCCCTAAATCCCCCAATTCTGGGGGACTTTGATCTCTAGCTCCCCCAGAATTGGGGGTTGGGGGGCAAATTTCGGTTGATTTGCGTAAGTCCAGGATTAGAAACTTTAGACTGAAATCATCCTAACGACTCCGTTAAGCGATCGCAGGTGAACTCAAATGCAACAACAAATCTTCATCCACTACTCCAAAGACGAGTAGGCATTTTGCAGTTCCTAAACGTTTTGTAAGTACCAGTGGAGTCGGTCATCTGCTTCTGAATATCGAGCAACGATACCCAGTGCTTCTAGGCTTTCGAGACAGGTGAGAATGGTCTGCTTTTGTCGAGATGCGCCTTTAAATTGTGCGGCAATTTGCTCGACTGTCCATTCGCCGCTTTGAGTGCGGAGCAGATCACGCACGGCTGCCAGTTGGTCTTTGAAGGCTTTGGGGAATTTCTGTTGTTCTACAGGGATAATCGCACTTTCGACTTCGACTTCTGCGATGCCTTCAATGATCTGCTGCGTCTGCACTTCACCCGGTGCCTGATAGTCTGGACGCAGCCATCGAATCAAACCATTGCGTTCTTCTTCGGCGCGTTCAGCATTCAACGCTACCAGTCTTTCCAGGATGATTTCATCCACTTCACTCTTGATTTGACCTTCTGCCTTTAGATCGTCCCAGCCATATGCCTCAAACACGGCTGCATCTAGCTCATCGTGGATTTGTTTGAGTGTGGAAACTAAGGCTTTGTTGTTAAATGCCCGATCGCTCTCGCTGAGTTCTTGTCCTGCGCGGATCTTTTCGAGCAGGTTATACATGGCGGTGATGGTGACTTCGGGGTGCTGTGCCTGAACGCGCTTGCGGTGGGAGTCGAGGCGATCGCCCAGTTCGCGGATTTGTTGTTGGCGATCGGGTGTGGGATCGGGGAAGGGGAAGGGGTCGAAGCAACGAGTTTTGTTGTATCGCGGATCATTACCAATTCCTAACCTTCCGCCTGCTGCAAGTGACCAAGTGACATGAATTTTGCTGGAGAGAATACCAAGAAAATAAGCATCTTCAAGAGCGATCGCAATAAGCGTGTGATCAGGACGAACTTCAGATGAAACAAAACGAAAAGTTCGATACTTACTCACTTCAATAGTTGCAATGTATCTGGCTTGATTGGCAATTGCTAAACGCAACTCAGCTTTATCTCGACCAAAACGCCACCATCTTACACGACTACCTGGATCTCGAATTTGATCTCTTTGAGGTTTTACATAGTCAAGCAAATGTTGAAAAGCCTGAGGAGCTTTCTTTCGTGCTTGCTCTTCAGTTAAAGGATAAAAATCGATAACGTACTCTGGCACAGAGCCGTTGATAATACCTCTTCCAGTTAAAAAGGGATGACAAACCCCGTTTTCAAATGAAGATAGTTGTTCCTTCCCAATCAAAAAACCCTTACCAAACAGTACAAGTCCAACCGTACAAATTCCAATATTGGCTTTGAGATTTCTAGCTTCACTGAGGTTTATGCCTCCGCGCAGATCAGAATGAATTTGTCCTACCAATTCAGATTCAAGAACTACCTGAACTTCATCCTCATTTTGCCAAGTCTCTCGAATAACCCTCAATATCTTAGGCTTCTGATTCTGTTTGCCCACAACAGACATTGCAATCCTTACAGCCGCTCCATTTTCACTATCTACCCAGGGATGATCAGGAATAGCCAACAGAATTTGATGTTCAGGAATTTTCGTAAGAGCTAAATTTATCACCTGCCGATTAAGTAACTGAGTGATGCTGTTAGTTGTGATAAATCCAAATTGCTTTAATTTATTTTGTTTAATAAGATTTGCGGCACAAGACCACCAAGACATAACGTAATCTGCACCTTCAGGCATGTCTGGATATGCTTGAAACAAGGCTAATAAATACTCATTCCCTAATACATTTCTTCTGCGAGATTTTCCAATGAAGGGAGGATTACTTACTACATAATCTGCCTCCTGCCATTCTGCGGGGTGCGGATTAATGTAGCGATAAATCGGAATTTGATCACTCGAATCGGGCACATTTTCGCCTGTCACCGGATGTTTCATCATGCGTCCACCCCAGCGAGATCGCACCTTCCCCGTTTTCGGGTCAACGTCCGGTTCCTTCCCGTCATACGCCAGCACCGCATCCCGACATTCGATGTTTTTATACTCACGCAACACAGGCTCCACAGGCGGAATGTCACCAAACCGCCTAAAGTGCCACTGCAAATAGCCAATCCAGATCACCAGATCAGCGATCGCAGCCGCACGCGGATTTAGCTCAATGCCCAAAAACTGCGACGGGTTCACCTGGTCAATATCCAACCGCAACTGCGCCTGACCTGTCACATCTTCCAGACGACGCAACACTTCCGACTCCAGTTGCTTGATCAAATCCAGCGTCACATACAAAAAATTGCCCGACCCACACGCCGGATCAAGAACTCGCACCCGACGCAACTCAGCCAAAAACCCTTCTAACACTGCGATCGCTTTCTTCTTTTGGGCAGCAGTCGGCTCCACATCCACATCGCCCAACATCTGTTTCACTTCGCCCTGCACCAGATCCCACTGTTCTCGCAGTGGCTCCATCACCACCGGACGCACCAACCGCTCCACATAAGATCTAGGGGTATAGTGCGCCCCCAACTTGCTGCGTTCCTTAGTATCCAATGCCCGTTCTAGCAATGTGCCAAAAATCGCAGGCTCCACCTCTCTCCATTCCCGCTTGGCTGCCCGTAGCAAGACCTCAAGCTGGTCAGTTGTCAAATCAAACGCCTTTGATTCGGCAAACAAGCCTCCATTAAACTTCAACAACCTGCCATAAAAGCCAAACGCCGTGCCGTCATTCATCGCCTGCCAAAGGCTTTCCACCTCTGGCTTAAAGGTTTTGGGATTGAGCAACCAGCGCGTCTCCAATGCCTCCGTAAATAAATGCTCCTTCAGCAATCCCACATCTTCAGCAAACATCGTGAAGATGCAGCGCATCAAAAAATGGGCAACTTCTTGCGGTTGATGCAGACCTTCTAGCCGCTTCGACAACTCTGCCAGATCTGCGGCAACTTCTCGCGTCACCTTCGCGGCAATTTTTTCGGGGTTGCGCTTCTGCGGATCGGTAAAAATATCCACAAATAGATCAAAAATCTCTGGCTGGCGCAGATCGGTCAGCGCAATATCCCGCCGTGCCCCATAGCCGCCATAATCCCCGTTAAAGCCTAACCAAAGCTCAAAGTGATCGCCAATATCGCAGGTCAACAAAAACGGCGGTTTGCTCGACACATTGCGGGTGTAAGCGATCGCCTGCACAAATGCCGCCTCCATTGCTCTCAGGTAGCTATTCGTCCCCCGTCTTGCTGTGCCCTTGCCTGGGCGATCGCCGCCCTGCTTTGCCTCAATCAGAAAGTGATCGGCTTTGTAAAAGTCAATATAGCCCGGTGTCTTCTTGCCACTG
Source organism: Leptolyngbyales cyanobacterium (assembly GCA_038250345.1). Classification (GTDB taxonomy): domain Bacteria; phylum Cyanobacteriota; class Cyanobacteriia; order Leptolyngbyales; family Leptolyngbyaceae; genus ULC077BIN1. The sequence continues at coordinate 621 of JBBSCL010000340.1, read as the reverse complement.
GGATGATAGATGGTGATGTCTTTGTCAAAGCAATAGGGATCATCCGTCACACTACCTTTCGCATCGGGGCGGGTGACTCCTAACGCATCACACAGTTCCGAAAAGAACATTTGATAGTTGGCGCGTTCATTCCCACTAGAGTGCTGCCAGCGATCAATAAACGGCTCAAGCGGGTCTGCATTGGTTGGGGGCATATAATGGCTTTTTAGCTTGGGGCAATCAGAGCAAGTGGGGTTAGCTGCCGTTGGGCGATCGCTGGCGCTGACTTGGCAGTTCGCAAAATCTCTTTTCCTCAGTGTTCCCCCTGACTTCTCCAACCTACTCACTCTCAACCCAAAATGTCGAGGGTTGGTCGAGAATCAGCCTGATAGATTCAACGATTCGCGATCGCCATTCCTTTCCTGCACCGCCGCGATCAGGGAAAGGGCAACAATCGGTGCAGTAACGGCACGGAGGATGCGAGAACCCAGGGAAACGGGTTGGTAGCCAGCAGCGATCGCTTGCTCAACTTCGGCATCAGTCCAGCCGCCCTCACAGCCAATGGCGAGGGTGATTGAAGGGGAAAGGGGAAAGGGGAAAGGGGAAAGGGAGAGCAGGCAGTTCAATAGGTGGGGGGCGGTG
>JBBSCL010000339.1:0-4585 GCA_038250345.1 Leptolyngbyales cyanobacterium | reverse complement strand
TGCTCGAAAATCCACTCCGCACTGGTTTACAACAAGACCGCGTACCAGAACCGCAAATTCTGATCATCTTTGGTGCTTCCGGTGACTTAACCCAGCGCAAACTAATTCCGGCTCTCTATCAAATGAAACGAGAGCGGCGACTTCCACCCGAAATTACCATTGTGGGCTTCGCGCGCCGCGAATGGACGCATGACTATTTCCGCGACCACATGCGTGAAGGGGTTGAGCAATTTGGTAGTGGATTAGGCTCCGAAGCCACTTGGAACGAGTTTGCCAGAGGGCTTTACTACTTTGCAGGCGATTTAGATAATCCAGAAAGCTATCAAAATCTAAAAACCTTTCTTAGCACCCTAGATGAACAACGGGGCACTCGTGGCAATCGAGTCTTTTATCTTTCTGTCGCTCCTCGCTTTTTCTCCGAAGCCATTCTCCAGTTGGGTTCCGCTGGAATGATTGAAAATCCCAAAAAACAGCGAATGGTGATCGAAAAGCCGTTTGGACGCGATCTAAGTTCGGCTCAAGCGCTGAATCGAGTGGTAAAAAAAGCCTGTGATGAAACCCAGGTCTACCGAATTGACCATTATCTGGGCAAAGAAACCGTTCAAAACTTAATGGTGTTTCGGTTTGCCAATGCTATTTTTGAGCCACTTTGGAACCGTCAATTTGTAGACAACATTCAAATCACCGTTGCCGAAACAGTGGGGCTAGAGGGACGGGCGGGCTACTACGAAACTGCGGGTGCCCTGCGCGACATGGTGCAAAACCACCTGATGCAGCTATTTTGCTTAACCGCTATGGAACCGCCTAACTCGCTGGATGCAGACAGCATTCGGGGTGAAAAGGTCAAGGTGCTGCAAGCGACCCATTTGGCAAACGTTGACGATATTCGTTTGACTGCGACCCGTGGGCAATATACTTCCGGGTGGATGAAGGGCAAACAGGTTCCTGGCTATCGAGAAGAAGAAGGTGCGGCGATCGAATCCACTACGCCCACCTACGCGGCACTCAAACTTTCCATTGACAACTGGCGTTGGAAGGGCGTTCCTTTTTATATGCGGACTGCCAAGCGGATGCCCAAGAAGGTTTCGGAAATCTCCATCCAGTTCAAGGAGGTGCCGTTTTTCATGTTCCAATCGTCAGCTCAACAGGTGAATCCAAATGTACTGGCTTTGAGAATCCAGCCGGATGAAGGCATCTCTATGCGGTTTGATGTGAAGACCCCAGGAAATTCTCTCCGCACTCGCCCTGTGGAAATGGATTTTCGCTATGAGTCGGCGTTTGGTCAGCCTAATACTGATGCTTACGCTCGTTTGCTGATTGATTGTATGTTAGGCGATCAAACTCTATTTACTCGCGGCGATGAGGTGGAAGCCTCTTGGCGCATTTTGACCCCATTGCTAAAAGTATGGGATGCACCTGCCCCTCCAGAGGTGATTCCACTCTATGAAGCTGGAACATGGGGTCCTGTGGAAGCTGAGTTGCTACTCCAGCGAGACGGACGCAAATGGCGCAGACTGCTGTAGACGTAAGAAAGAAGGACGAAGAGAGAAGAGGGAAAAATGACGGATCATTACTTGTTAATTACTGATTACTAAACAAATCACCAAAATCTGACCTATGACCACTACTCCCCTTGTTGCCATTCAACAGCCGAAAGATATTACGCTGCGTGAGATTGAGGCAGAATTAAACGCGATGTGGAATAGCCAAAGTAGCGATGTTGCGGTCACGACTACTCGCGCTTCTACTTTTAGCATGATTGTTTATGAACCAGAAGAGTTTCAGCAACTATTGGCAGTTTTGGGGTTTTACCAGGGCGCGATCGATGGCATTCATGGCTCTATGACTAAAGCATCGGTTGAGAAAGCTCAAAAAGCCTATGAGTTGCCAATTACAGGGCGTGTTGACCCCGACACACTGACGCGGCTGCGAGAGGAAACAGCGGGGCTACCGAGCGATCGCTTAAAGGTGTCCAATGTCAATCTGCGAGGGGCAAATTTGAGTGATGCGATCGCGGTTCGCAATCCCCGCCGCATTATTACCCTTAGTCCTGCTTTGGGAGAAGATCAGGGCGTATCAGTCGTTGTTTCAGCGTATTGCCCCATTCAAAAAGCCACCAGCGAACATCTGATCTGTAGTGAGTACATTACGCTCAGTGGAACAAAAACCGCCCTTAATCGCATCGGAGATGTAGTTGCCTCCCTACTCATTCCCGATCTGCCCAAATTTTTGTGGTGGAAAGCAACCCCAAACCCTGAGCATGAGCTATTTAAACGTTTAACTGAAGCGGCTCACTGCATTATTTTAGACTCTTCCTATTTCAGCGATCCTGAAGCTGAGTTTGTCAAAATGCATGATCTGGTTGATTCCAGCATTTCAGTTGCTGACCTCAACTGGCACCGACTGCTGCCTTGGCAAGAGTTGACCGCAGAAACGTTTGATCCACCAGAACGCCGGACATCTCTATCCCAGGTGGATCGCATTGTGATTGACTACGAACAGGGCAACCCCGCTCAAGCACTGCTGTTTTTAGGTTGGGTTGCTAGCCGACTAGATTGGACACCGACTGCCCTCATTGAAATTGGTGGCGATTACGACATTCGACACATCAAGTTTGTCAATGCCAACCAGCTAGAAGTGGAGGCAGAACTGGCTGCGATTCCCACTGCTGACGTTGGCGAAATTGTAGGGGATTTAATTGGCTTGCGGTTAGGGTCTACCGATCCCAACGCGAACTGCGGCACAATTTTATGTTCTGAAACGACGGGCTGTATGCGACTGGAAGCAGGCGGCGCGGCTCAGGCATCCGGCGGCTACACCGAAATGGTAAAGGCGATTAATGACCAAAAAGCTGAGTTTTTGCTGAGTCAACAGCTTCAACGCTGGGGACGGGAAGTGCTGTTTGAAGAAAGCCTTGCGATCGTGGTTCAAATTCTGTCCTTGCGCCCGCAAGGGGAGTAAAAGAATCCTAGCTGCAATTTTTTTGTTGATTTGCAGATTCTTGTAAAGGCGTGGCATTGAGACAATCACCTTAACGACTTAATCGAAATCTGACTGCCGAACGCTACGCCCTTACACAAGCTTCTCTAAAAGAAGACTATCTATTTACTTTTTTTGCGACGCTTCAGCCACAAACTGCCTAAACCTGCCAGCGCCATACCAGTCATGGTCGTGGGTTCTGGAATCGCAGCATTGCTAGTGGGAGCCACATAGTTACCGAGTTCAGCCGCAGTTGCAGTAAACCCATACAGGAAGGAAGGCAATAAGGTCGAACCAGCCGCGCAAGGTGCATCAAGAGCAACCTGTTTACCATCGGTACACACATCAAATTGTAGACCCGCCGCATTCTGAGTCACGCTGAAGTCATTATCGGTTGCAACCAGAATTGAGTAAGAGCCATTCGCCAGTTTTGGACCGATCGCGAAGCCTTCAAACTTATCTGGAATGGACTGTCCGGCGACGGCTAACAGCGCTTGAATATCAAAATACAGAGATTTGCCGACCGGGGTCACTCCAGCGATCGCGTTATTCGAGCCAGTCAGGCTGATATTGCTGACATCGGTTGCGCCTGTGATGTCGATTTTGAAGGTGCGCTTGCTGCCCACTGGAGCCTTACCCGTTGGATCATCGACTCCGATGCCCCGATTATCGCGCTCCAGCACAATAAATTCATGGTCGTTAAGCGCGACGATGGAGCTAACCCCAATGTTGCGACCTTGTGCCGTAGTGGCAAAGTCGTTTGCAGTACCGGGAATGCGATCGTTAATTTCTGCAACTGTTTCTAACGGATAAACATATTGAGCGGTACTCTTGCCCGTTGCCGCATCATATACCACCAATCTAACGTTGCGGCTAGAGCGTCCGCTAGGCGTGCCCTCTTGAGTAAGGGGATCTTGCAAAACAGCAATCAGCTTGGAGCCATCTGGGGTGATTGCCAAGCCTTCGTAACCGCGATTGGCTTGCCGTCCCTGCGCCACAGTCACAGAACTGGCACCTGAGAAAACTGGGTTGCCTTGAGCATCTTTAGGCAGAATGTTAGCAGGTGTTTCAAATTCGCGAACGAGCTTGCCAGCAGGTGTAAATTCTTTAACAGAGGGACCATACTCATCCGATACGTAGAAATTGCCATTGGGCGCAAGGGCAAAACCCTCTGGATCAAGACTACGACCCAGCACATTTGCAGCACCATTGAGCAGCAGGGGATCATATCCATCAAAGTTTTTGCCCGCCTGATCGGTGAACAGGATAGTAGACAAAAGTTTGAAGTTGCTGATACTACCGCTATTGGAATCGATATCCACCGTAAACTTTTCAACACGAGTGCTGTAGGGGATGGTGCCGCCGCCGGGTCCACGATCCACAAGTCCATAAAAGACATTGTTGTCGCGATCGTAGTAAAGGTCGGAGCCAAAACCGCCTAAGCGATTGGTGTTAACACTGTTACCATTAGGAGCCGGTGCCAAATCAGTAGCATTACCAGGAATGCTTAAGGAATTAACGAAGGTGAATGCCTGGGCTGATTGAGCGCCTGTAGCCATTCCTAAAACCGATAGGGTTAGAGAATATGCCAGCGCCGATCGCCGAG
>JBBSCL010000338.1:0-4586 GCA_038250345.1 Leptolyngbyales cyanobacterium | reverse complement strand
TCGCGTTTACTTTTTGTTGCTTTTAGGAACTGCGATCGCGCCATCACTTGAAAACGCGATCGCGCCATTTCACCAATAGATTTGTTTCGCTGAAACCGCGTCCCAATAGGATAAATAGCACCAGCATTCCTTGAATCACGCCAGACAGAGAAGATTCCAAACTAAGGGCGAGGGGTAATTGTAAACTACCCACATTCAAGGCACTGAAAAATAGAGCGACTGGAAAGATCAGCCAGACATTCATGCCAATGAGCATGGCGATCAGCAGCGATAAAAAGCCGAGATTGCTGGAAATGCTAGGAATCAAGCGATGGTAGACGGCGAGAACCTGCAAAGCTCCGGCAATGCCTGCCAAGCCACCGCAAATGGCGAAGGCGCTCAATAGCTGCCGAATCGAGGGAATGCCCAACACGTAGGAGGCTCGGAGGTTTTGCCCGACGGCTCGAAGCTGCAAGCCAAAATAGGTGCCGCGCAGAGTAATCAGCGTCAAAATGACTGCCGCGATCGCAATCATTAGCGCTATGGGACTCGCATCCGTATTGGCGATCGTCGGCAGCGACAGGGACTCTGGAAAAGCCTCCGTACCGCTCATGGAAGCCACGCCTTCTTTCTTCCAAGGACCAAACACTAGATACAGTGCCAAGCCATCGGCAACAAAGTTCAGCCCCAATCCGGCAAAGATTTCGTTGACTCGCCCATAAACGTTAAGCACCCCTGCCAAGATGCCCCACAGCACGCCACCCAAGCCGCCCACTAGAATCGCCAGCCCCATGACAACGACCGGCGGCAAACTATCTTGAGTCAGACGCATGACTGCCGTTGCCGCGATCGCCCCAAAGGCAATTTGTCCTTCAATGCCCAAGTTATACAGTCCAGCCGTGAAGGTAAACAGCAGCCCACTGGTACACAGCAGCAAAGGCACTAACGTTGTCACCACTCGTGCGATGCGATCGGGAGTGCCAAATGCTCCTACTGCCATATTGACAATCACCTGAACTGGAGAGGCACCTGCTAAGACAATTAAAATTGCCACCAGGAATAGGGCGATCGCCACAGAAGCCGTTTGATAGTAGAGCAATTTGGACATTGGCTAACACTTGGAGGGCTATGGGTAGTAATTAAATTGGCTCGTCAAATCTGCCGCCGATTAGTTGACCCAATTTTTCAGCGGTCAGAGTTGCCGTTGCGATCGGCAGAGACACTTTGCCGCTAGAGAAGACAATTACGCGATCGCTATACTGCATGATTTCATCTAGATCGGACGACATGAACAAAATCGCTGTGCCGCCTTCGCAACGAGCAATCAACTGTTGCCAGACCCAGAGCGTCGATTCAATATCTAAGCCGCGTGTCGGATGCTCCATCAGCAGCAGGTTGAGCGGCACAGGCAAAAGCGCTAACTGGGTGCGCTGCTGGTTGCCGCCTGAGAGCCGCTCGACTTTTGAATTAGGTTTGCCGCGAATGTTGAATAGGGCGATCGCTTGCTGAGTTTGTTTAAGGGTGCCCTGCCAATCGACAAATAGCCCTTTGGGGGGCGTTCTCAGGGCAACATGATCGTGAATGGTGAGTCCTCGGATCAGCCCATCCTGCAAGCGATCGGCGGGAGAATAGCCTACTCCGGCTGTCAAAAAGGCTTGATAAGGCTGATGGGTCAAGTTTACGCCGTCAAGTTCTAAGGTTCCGATGGAAGGTTTAAGTAAGCCAGCGCAAAGCAATAATAAAAGCTGTTGACCGCTCCCTTCCAACCCTGCTAGACCAATCACTTCGCCCCGATGCACTGCTAACTGGGCGATCGCCAAATCCTGGCGATCGTCCCCAAAGCGAACGTCGGTTAACTGCAAGGCAATGGCTGACTGGCGCGTTTGAGGCTTCAGCGGCAGCGCCAATTCTCGCCCAAACATCAGGTCGATCAACTGGCGATCGGAGGCGGGAATGGGCAAATTTCCCACCACTTTTCCCTGGCGTAATACCGTCACCTCATTGCAGAGTGCTTCCACATCTTCTAGCTTGTGGGAAACAAAAATCACCGATTTTCCTTCGGCGACTAGCTGCTTCATTGCCGCAAACAAAGCGGTTTTTTGGTCAATCGAGATGCCCGTTGTCGGTTCATCCAAAATCAGGGTTTGTGCGCCCAACGAGAGTAACCGCAAAATCTCTAATTGTTGGCGTTCGCCCACAGTTAAATCGCTGACCTGACGATGGATCTCCAAGTCAAAGTTAAATTGGGCAGCCAGGGAAGTCAAATTTTTGGCAGCTTGATGACGATTGATCAACAGCCCGCCGGGTCTGCCTGCCATAAAGTTGTCTAAAACCGACAGGGGCGGAAAATCCAGCGGATCTTGGTGTAACATGCCAACCCCAACCTGAATGGCATCGGCGGGTGTGCGAATTTCAATAGGAATGCCGTTCAGCAAAACATGACCGCGATCGCGCCCAATAAACCCGCTCAGCACCTTCACCAGCGTACTTTTCCCGGCTCCATTTTCTCCCAATAGCCCATGAATCGTGCCTGCTGCTACCCGCAAAGACACGTCTTCATTTGCCTGAACGGTGCCAAACCGCTTTGAGATGTTTACCAGTTCAATATGCATGGTGGGGAGTGCTGAGTGCTGAGTTGAGAGTGCGGGGTTGAGAGTGCTGAGTTATTGGCATTTCTTTCCTTTTGCCTCTCACCTCTCGCCTCTCACCTCTCTTACTTACTTGATCCTTGCATTCCAGCCAACAATTGCGGCATGTACCAAATTTGCTGATCGGTTGCCTTTTCCCCAGCCTTAAGGAACGGCGACCCATCTTGATAATTCAAAGCACCTTTGTAAAGGTCAATACTGCCATCGCCCATGCCTTTGATGAACTCAGCCATTATCGGGGCTTTGTCGCCCAGCGCTTTGCCATCCATCAACCCGATCATCGAATCTGCACCGTTCAGATCCTTAAAGTTGGGACCGAGCCAGACAAACTCATTGGGCATCTTACCCGCGATCGCCGTTTCAACCGCAGTCGTGTAAGACGGCACCCAATTGTAGAACGGCACACCCAGGCAAATATCCGGGGCAAGATTGCAACCTGTCTTCAAGCCATAATGAACAAACTTAACTTTTTTGCCTGCTTCTGCGGCTTTTTTGCCCTGCACCGCTACTTCAGGCGTATCAATTCCCGACATCACTACGTCATAACCGCCGTTGTAAAAATCATCGGCAACCTTAGTGGGATCAAGGGTTTTACCAGGAATATTGAACCAGAAGCCAATCCAGGTCACTTTAAATTGCAAATCCTTAGCGTCTTTTTTGCGATAGGTTTCCCAGCAATGTTTAGCGCCCAAGTAAGCAGCCGACACATAGCGACGAGTTTCATCGTTAATTAAGGGTCCTACATAGCCAATTTTGCCAGTCTCAGAACCAAGAGCAGCGGCGCAACCTGCCATCATCTTGCCGTATTCCATCTGCCCCATGATGTTGCCAAGATTGGGCTGGTTTTTGAAGTTTTTGCCTTCTTTCCAGGCATAGTCTCCAGAGGCATGAACGATCGGCACATCGGCATATTTTTTTGCTGTTGATAGCGCATCATCTTTAAAATCGTCAGAACTGAAGATGATTAGTTTTGCCCCTTTGGCAATCAGGTCGTCAGCCACCTGAGCGCCTGTAATATTTGGGCGATCGCCCGGATTCACCTTATCTACATATTCCAGCTTAATCCCCAGATTTTTGGCAACTTGTTCCATGCCTTCATAGTGCGCTTGATTCCAACCGCCGTCATTTTTAGGACCCACAATCACCAGCCCCACTGTATAGTCTTTGGTGCCTGCTGGAGTAGGAGAAGTAGTTTGAGCCGTTGGAGTAGGGCTACTACACGCACTTAAAATTGCTCCCAGCGCCGCAACCTGCCAGAAGCGCTTGATCATAAAAACAGAGTAAATCAAAAATACGCTAGGACGGTTCATTTTTTTCGCTTTCATACTTCACTTTTCACAGATGGTTGGAACTCATTAGCAGGGTCATAGATTCAAGAACAATGTAGGATAATGCGCCATTGAATTTGGCAAAAATCCAAAGTCGGCTGTTCCATTAAGGCGATCGCTCAACTTAAAAAATGTATTCTAAATAACACTTCAGCAGTTTCTTTTATTAGGTCACCTCGAAAGTCTAGCTACTACTTTTTAGATGCAATCAGGGAATTCTAAATGCAGAATCGCTACTCTGGAAATAGCATCGTCACTTTAAAAGTCTGCCAGCAAATAGGGCACCATCCAATCCTATGTCTCATCCCACGTCTAAAAAATCAATTCCTGAAAAAGACTTGCTTGAATCTGCTCCCCATATGGATATTAATCAATGGCTTGAACGTCTGCGGCGTAGCGATCGCGCCCTTTATAACTCAATGGCACTAGAGGTTTGGTCGATCGCCCGCACCATGGATAACCTAATTCCAGGTTTTTGGAACCGCTTCATGGAAAACCGTCAAACCGCGCTAAAAGAATTTGTGATTCAACATAGAAGAGAAGAAAATAGAGAGAAGGGCAATGTCGAATCTCGAATGTCGAATGTCGAAGGGAGCGAACGATGACAAACATCAAACTTTTGCTCTATTGC
>JBBSCL010000337.1:0-4601 GCA_038250345.1 Leptolyngbyales cyanobacterium | reverse complement strand
ATTTATTCAAGCTATTTAATAATTTCCAATCTGTGAGCTTCAAACGATTGAGCTTCAAACAATGTAGACAAGGCTTGCTGGATTAATCAAAGTTAGGTTTCACCTCAATAGTTCGACGATCGCTTTTGCTAAATACGTATATTGAACAGGGTGATTATAAATCTGAGCGGAAATGCAAACTTGCCGCCGCATCGGCTGCCCCCATGGAATAATCGGCACTTCAATACATTCACTAACTGCGGATTTGTGGTCATCTGAGCCAAAATCTTCAACGCAATACAGCGGATTAAGCCGAAACTAATCTCAAATAAACGATCACTTTGTCTAAAACTCCCCAGGCTGGATTCGAACCAGCGACCGATCGATTAACAGTCGATTGCTCTACCACTGAGCTACTGAGGATTACAACGCGCTTCTTATCGTAGCGACAAGTTGCTCGTTTTGACAAGGCTTTTTAGAAAAATAGGGAATGATGAATTGCGAATGATGAATTGCGAATGCCCAACAGGGCTGTATGGCGAATGGATAAAAGTGACGCGCTGGACACTCAGCACTCCCGACTCACAATCCCTGACCATTGTGCTTTCTTTTCACGGCTGCGGCGATAGGAAAAGAAATGGCTAGGTTCCTGATAGGTGCAGTGGGGCGCGATCGCGATTTGATCGGGGCTGATGCCCAATTGGGTTAGCTGAAGGGCATTAACTTGGCGCACATCTAACCGTGCCCGTCCGGGTTCGGGGTCGTCGAAGACTGGAGAGTTTGGCATTTGGCGGAGATGGGCGATCGCGTCCGGTAAATTGCTTAAATCAATCGGGGCGATCGTGGCTCCTACTTGTGCTGCCACTTGTTCAGATACTTGATAGACTTCTCCTGCGATCGCCGGACCCATGGCAACCCGCAAGTTTTTTAGGTGACTGCCCTGAGACTGCAACCGAGCGATCGCCTCAAGCACAATTTTTTGGGCTGTTCCGCGCCATCCTGCATGAACGGCGGCAACCTGCCCGGTCAGTTCATCCGCAATCAACACGGGCGTACAGTCAGCGCTACAGACCCAGACTGCTTGGTTACCCTGTTCTGTGACCAATCCATCGGCAGCAGGCAGTTCCGGGGAGGTCACATTGCTCTGGGTTTCTGTTTTGATTTGAGACGGGGTGAGAATCACGTTGCCGTGTACTTGCTTAACTCGATAGGATGCAGCGGATGGTTGCAGGACTAATGTTAGGGCTTCCGGCAATTGAGGGTGATACTGCTGAGTAAAAAAGCCGTGTTTCCAGGAATCTAAAACACTGCAAGTCAGATAAGGGAGATCATTCCAGGTACGCCACTGCCAAGTATGCATAGATAATGTGCCAAGGGTTCAAGTCCATGCTACCGTAGCAGCCTGTGATCATTGCTGGCATTGCGATCGCTGGCGAACTCCGAACCCAGTTAGATCTTGTTCAAGCCACGATAGGACAAGAGATGTAGATTAACTCTCCCATAGAGATTTGACTAAAGCCGGGTACAATCAACCTGGGCTATTTGCTGTAAGGTTTACTGGAGCGTTTTGATGACAACATCGGAACTTTGCAGCTCTGAAGATCGACAGTCTGGTGTGAGCGTGTTGTCTTGGAATCTGAAATAATGACAGGCAAAAAAACGGGCAAATCTACCTCCGAGCAAGCTGGATGCCGCTTTTGGCTGATCCAAGCAATGGCATGGATTGGCGGAGTGAGTGCGCTCAGTGGTGGCATGGCGATCGCGCAATCTCCTACAAGCGATCCATTCTCAGCAACGCCATCCCCTCAACCCATCGCTGCCCCCGTTGAAACGGCTCCCATCGCTCCAATACCCGCGCCGGCGACTCCTGAATCATTTCCCAGTGAATTCTCGACTCCCTCTTCAGCGGTTCCTCAATATCAACCGCCGACTGCGGCTCCTGCTCCTGTTTCCCCCTCTAGCCGATCCACCCAATCTGCTGAAACCTATACCGCTCCCAGCGCGATCATTTTTTCGGAGCGATCGTCGGGCTGTGAGGCAACGGTGCGGTCGGGTCAGGTGCCTAGCGGATTGTGCGGCGGCGATCGCGGCGATGGCAATCCAAGAGCATCTGCTGCAAGTAGAACAACGACAGCCAGTCAACTATCCAACCTTCCCGCTGTTCAGGTCAGCACACTGCTTTCCACCGTCACGGGGCTAAATCCTGGCACTCCTTCTCTTCAAGACTACTATCGCCGCACAGTGCGCCCCCCTGCCAAACTGGGGAACGGCAACATTCAGCTTTTGTTCCCGCTGTCTATTCCAGCGGCTATTTCTTCGGTGTTTGGCTGGCGAATGCATCCGATTAGCGGCGATGCTCGGTTTCATAGCGGCACCGATCTAGCGGCTCCTATGGGTACGCCTGTCCTGGCAGCCTATGCCGGACAAGTCGTGCTGGCGGATCTGTTGGGTGGCTATGGCTTAGCTGTGGCGTTAGAGCATAACAAGGGCACCGCCCAAACCCTCTACGCTCATTTGTCGGAAATTTTTGTGCAGTCTGGAGAAGTGGTCAAGCAAGGCGATGTGATTGGTCGCGTTGGCTCCACCGGAAACTCTACTGGACCTCACCTCCATTTTGAGTTTCGCCAATTGACGACGGAAGGCTGGGTGGTACTGGATGCCGGCGCTCAGTTGGAATATGCCCTTGCTCAACTGGTGCGATCGCTAGACTTTGCTCAGGCTCTTCCCCAATCTGTCAAAGCCAATGCTGGAGTTGAAGGCGTTTTATAAAGAATTGAAGCGTTAGCTACTACAGATATCCATGCTCTGCCAAAAAGGTTGGAGTCATGTTTTCTGGCGATCGCGGCAGATCTGGGCTATCCCAAGCAGGGTCTGAGTGAGACGCAGTTCCCAGACGCAGGAATTTCTCAACATATTTTCCTAAAATGTCGCCTTCCAAATTCACTAGGCTACCTGGAACGAGATATTGCAGATTGGTTTCAGCGTAGGTAAGGGGAATTACCGCTGCCATAAAACAACTGCCTTCAGGGTTGCAATCGGCTACAGTCAAGCTAATGCCATTAACCGCAATGCTGCCTTTGGAAATAATGTAGCGGGCAACTTGAGCCGATGCAGTATTGAATGTCATTTCCCAGGAAGTGGCAGTTTGAACCGCAGATTTTAGAATGCCCGTGCCGTCTACGTGCCCCGTAACAAAGTGCCCGCCCAACTTGCCGCCCACTTTTAATGAGGTTTCTAGATTGACATACTGTGCCGCATTACCCAACGTGGAGCGATCGCGGGTTTCTGGCGATGCTACGGCAATAAACCCCTGCGGCAAAATATCCACCACGGTCAGGCACACGCCATCGACAGCCACACTGTCACCCAGCGCCAAGTCGTGCATAATTAGTGCGGATGCTTGAGGCAAACAGGTGATTTGTAATTTATCCGATTCGATGGGCTGCAAAGTTCCCAACCCTTGAATTAATCCTGTAAACATTCAATATAACCAAATAGTTAGAGCGCTTCAGCTACCGATTACGGCAGTTAAGAATATCTGCCTAGTTCGAGTTCTGAAGAACAAGAAGACAGTCTTTCCGATAGAACAGATAGGTTTAAGCTGTTCAAAATACTGCTTTTAATAGGACGTTTTTCATCCCAAAAAATAAGAGACGAGTAAAACTCAATCGCCAAGGTTGAAGTTAAAAGTTTAAACGCCTGATAAGCAGATTTTTCATTATCGAAACTAAGAAAATAAACAGTATCATCGAAAATGATAGACTTATTTTCATAGTTTTCCAACAGGCAAAAGTTTAGTTTCTTATATAATCCACAAATTGCAATTTTCCAAGGCGAAAATGTGTAAGCTCCCACTCCAAAAATAGAAAAACGGGGATTTCCCTGATAAATTCTGCTCTTTCTAGTATCTAAATAATCTGCATGAGTTTCCAAATAACTCCATGTCTTTGGAGCTAAAAATTTTATCGGCTCAGTTGATTCACCTATGAATCTTTGTGGCACCAAAACATATCGACTGATGGATTCTGTTCGATTTTGAGCCACATCAGAACCTTTAACTAAAGGAAAAATATAAGCTTCTTCAAGATCAACAGTTTCTCCCAATCCGTTAACAAAAGAATTGTCAATTTTACAAAATTCCATAACGCCTGAGCAATCATGTTTCATGCCAGAACGCCATTTTACTAATGACTTTGGCTCATATAAGTCGCTCAATCTATCAAAAGAAATTAAATCTCGGATGAGAATATTATGCTGATAACCTATTCGGTGGTACTGGGTTGCCTCTAAGCTGCTGAACACATCACAGAAATAATTTTGTGCATTTGACTCAAATTTACAAAAGAATAGACAAGCATCAACAGCCGCACCAAAATACTTCTTAGAATCTACCCCATAAACTGCACAGTAAGAAAGATTAAGATTATGAGCCTTAATGTAGTTTAGCAATTTCCTTGAAACAGAAGTTTTGCAGAGCATTGCCAGACAAGCATCACGCTTATGTATAGATTGAATAGTTCGGATCAACATCCATTCCGAAATATCAAAATTGCTCTTCCCTGTGATTGCATCTAAGCCGCTGTAATGCTGAAAGTTCTCTTTCTTAGGTAAGTTTTTACCCT
>JBBSCL010000336.1:0-4618 GCA_038250345.1 Leptolyngbyales cyanobacterium | reverse complement strand
GCCGTAATCCAAACACGCCATCGCCACCGGATCGCTCTTGCGAAAGGTAATCCGCCGAATAAAGCGCTGGGCTTTGGGGGGATGCCAACCCGGACTCGCGCCAGTGAGCAATGACTTGGTGCCTGCGGGTTGCACAGTGGTGCAGCGGTTGGGGCGCTTGATGCCGCGCTGGTCGCAATAGTCCCAAATGACTTGATGAACCGTCTCTCGCCACCGCATCAAGTATGCCTGCTCTTGTTGCTGAAGCTCTAACCCAGTCACAGTGCTGGGTCTGCCTGCTTGCCACCAGTGCAGCCATTCCACACCAAAAGCATGAACGAAAAAGTCAAACAAGCCCGTAAACGAAACTCCAACGATCGGATCAAGTTCGCGAGAAAACTGATAGCGGGGTTCGCCAAATTGATGATTCAGCAAAGCAGCAACGGATAGGGCGGCAGCAGTGAATGCTTTTTCCTGAGTTGCGTAGTCCAGTGGATCAATCTGGTTGAGATGCACTTCTGCTAAATTGCAATGAAAATCTGCCCCAATTATTTCCCCGCAGGGATTTAAACCATATCGTCCAAGGCGATGCTCTAATTCAGCGGCAGACATCTGCGGATAGCGCTGTTGCAGCCATGCTGGGGCAACGCCTTGATTGTATGCGCTGAGAAAATCAGTCCGCAGATTGGTATCCGTGAGCAAATCGATGTTGGCACGGGCGATCGCCTCTGGAGCATACTGAATCGCACCTTCACCGGAATAAAACTGCTTGCGAACCGCATCAATGCACTCTTGCTCGGTTGGCTTTTGGTGGAAGACGCGGGTATGGTTCGCCATCCGCAACACATCCCGTTCCGCATCAATTCGCCAGTTGCCCTCAGCATCCTGTTGCCACAGGTTATCTTTGGCGATAGCGAATTCAGTATCTTCGCTATCGCTCTGACGCATTCCTGCGGACCTCCGGATATTTCCGGCTACCACCGTAGCCGCCGCTTCATCAATCAGCAGGCAGCATTCTACTGAGGTCAGTTGTCGTCTGATCGCTTTGTTCAACAGTGCAGCACAACGGGCATATAAGCCAGACAGCCGAATCGGGTTGGCAACACCGCCGAAACCTTTTAGCACTTCCCCTTCAGGGCGCACATCGCTAACATCCACGGTGACGTGAACTGTGTCGTTGAAGCGTTCGTCTGTAGAAAGCTCCAGCAGCGTTTGATAGGAGGACACCCAGCCCTGACGACTATCGCCCACATGAATCTGAACGGTGTTTGCGTGAATGATTACTTCGGTGCGATCGCGCCGTTTATCTGCGGGAGTCGTGCCCACTTCACCCACCACAGTCACCGAAATCGGGTTGCGAATTGTGGGAAGCCGATTGATGTACTTCGGTTCCAGAATCGCTCCCGTGCCACAGCCCATCATCGCAAGATCCATCATTAGCCCGAAAGCTCGCCAGTCCACAACGTTGGTGCTGGTGCAGTTGTAGGAACCCGAAAAATTCTCAGGTTTTTCAATCCAGGGCGTACCCCCGACCCATAGCCATCGTCCTGATGGCAGGGCTTTTAATTCTTGCTGCATTTGCTCAATCAAGGCAGCTTCTGTGGCGGTGAGTTTGCCTAACTTGACCAGTCCGCGTGTGGTGCGCTCCACAACCACATCCCAAGGTTCGCGCCCAGCTTCAGTGCGGCGGCTATAAGTGCGATAAAAGACAGGATTGGCTGTGGGTGCTGTAGGCGGAAAGGGATTAGTAGACGGAGATTCTGCGATCGCATCTGTCGTATCTGTGGCGACGGTCTCTTGATGAAGAATGGAGTTAAGTCGAACCATAGTAAGGTCTCGCTTTTGATGAAAATTGGACGGGCTGTGGCTAGATGTGGGATAGAAGATTTTTAGTCTACACCATCCCTAGCGGGAAATGTCTCCAGAGTTTTAGCACAGAATTGCCGATGGGCGATCGTTTCAGCGATTTCTCTAAGAGCATTGCGGCTATGTATGGAATATTGGCGATCGCACCAGTTTTGAGAGATCAACATCACAGTCGCAAAAGCTCAAGATCACTTCAGGAATCTGACCGATCCAAGATGATGATAACTATAGGAACTCAAAACGAACATCACTCCACATTCACAAGTTCCTAATTAACTAGGAGGTTCCCATGCAACGGAGTTCTGACTTTCCACTCTTCTTTCAAACCGCGATCGCCCTTTTTGGGTTTCTATTTCTGATCGCGATCGTCTCTTCTGTTTCTGTTCCTAAAACTCAACTTAACAAGACAGTAAGCACCACAATAGAAGTTGTCAAAAACTTACAGGTTTCTTACTGAAAACTAAGTTTTATTCATCTCCAAAATAATCAGAATCAATTTTTTTGATTTGATACTCGGAAACAATTGAAACACCCAAATTGAAGTCAATCATATACTGGGCAAGTTCTTCACCATCGATTAGAACTATCTTGGTATCATTCCGAGGAGCATAATCCTTTGCCTGCTCAGAAAATTTGGATGTGGTGATAAAAATACCTTTCTTGGCTCCCTGCCCTGCCAGCGCACCCACAAATCTCTGAATTTCCGGACGACCCACCGTATCATTCCATCGCTTTGCCTGAATGTAGATCGCATCCAGACCTAGCCGATCTTCTTTGATAATGCCGTCGATCCCTTCATCATTCGTTTTGCCGATCGCCCGACCCGCCTCTTTGATCGAACCGCCATAGCCCATTTTGACCAGTAGCTCTACCACCAACTGCTCAAAAAAAGTGGGTGAGTATCTTCTAACTTTCTCTAAAAGCTCTTGTGCTAGCGTTGTACGTATTTTTTGATAAGCATATTCTAAAATTTCTTCTGGCGTTTCCGGGTTGATTGAGTCATCACGAATATTAATCTCAGCAGAAAGTCCATTAGGGTTTGTTGCACCAATAAATTCTAAAAATTCGGGATACTGCTTCAGTAAAGTCATGTTAATTGAGGAAGGTTGTTGCTTAAGCAGTCCGATTCCACGTTTTGTAATGCTCAGGTGCGCTCTGCTTGGATAATCGAGCAATCCTGCTTTCTTTAAATAAGTTCTTGACCAACCGACACGATTATCAAAAATGGGCTGTTTTCCACTTTGTAAGAGTTCGCGTCTTTCTAAGTCTGTCAAACGAAAGTAGCCTGCTAGATGTTCGATTACGGCACGAACTGAATGCTCTTTTTCATCGCTGGCAAATTGCATGAGCGGCAGCATGATGCTTTGAAAATCTGGAATAGTCATAGGGGCGATGTTTGTGAATCTATTTCTAGAGTGCCCGTTCTTCCACTGACTTAGCTTTAAGGTGAGAAAAAACTCTTGCCTGTTCAGGGTTTTCGTTAACCATCCCAACAGCACGTCTAGTGGACTCTGATGAAGAATGGATGAAGCTGCGGTTGATGTGCGATCGCCCATACAAATATTTGCTTCAAATCACACAGTCTTGTCAAATTCGAGGGAATACTAGAAAGTAGAAAACTGGAATAACGATTTTTATTCTTGTACTAACCTCGGTGCATCGACAAGCCAAAGGCGATCCAATTTTTATCCATGCAACCCATCCGAGAAATATAGCGGTATGACTAGGAATATGACACAACACTGGGTAATGCGTTCTAGTGCCGCGATCGCGCTAGGTATGGCTCTAATCCCCCTTTCTGCTGGTGCGACTCCTACTCCCCAAGCGCAATCAGGCTCGATTCTACACAATCGGGGCACCTTCCAGATTAGTCAAAGCTTCAAACCACCCAATCGGGGTACGCCACCGGCAACCGCTGGAGGTGCAACTCGCGGCAATTCTTGCGTTCCCAAAAATAAGAAGCCAATCTCTCTGATTCCTAAAGAACGCTTAGGGTTGACTTTTAGCGCCAACCCTACTTTTTATTGGCACATTCCTTCATCTCCTGCAAAAGTGGCTAAATTCTTGATCCTGACGGGTGATGACGTGGATGTGGTGTATGAAGCTACGATCCCGCTACCTGCAAAATCGGGAATCATTAGCTATGCTTTACCTAAGAATGCGCCGCCACTGGAAATTGGCAAACGCTACCACTGGTTTTTAACATTAGATTGCAACCCCGGCGATCCGGGTCTTAACCCTATTACAGAAGGCTGGACAGAACGTATTGCTCCAAATGTTACCTTGCTGAAGCAGATAGAAAAAGCGGACTTAAAAACTCGCGCATCTCTTTATGCTGACAATGGCATCTGGCATGAAGCTGTGACCGCGATCGCCGTACTCCGACGCACCAATCCCGAAGATGCAGGCGCGGTAGATGGCTGGAACGAACTGATGAAATCAGTGGGTTTGAGCGCGATCGCCACAGAACCTTTGTTGGATGTGACGGTCAGCCAAAATCCAATCAGAAAATAATTAGGATTGACCTATGACAGCTAGAAACTAATCCTCACGAATGTTAGCAGCGTTTAAACAAAATCTTTGGCGATGGCGTGGGGTACTGATTGCAGTACCCTCCGTTGCAGGTGTGATTATGCTGCTGCGCCTTGCTGGGCTATTGCAGATCGTGGAGTTGGCATCTTTAGATCAGTTGTTCCTCCTGCGTCCACAGGAGGCGGTTGACTCTCGGATTCTGATTGTCACTATTGATGAAGCCGACATCCAGAAGTTGCAG
>JBBSCL010000335.1:0-4627 GCA_038250345.1 Leptolyngbyales cyanobacterium | reverse complement strand
GACCGAGGCACCCAGCGTTTTAGATCACCTCAATCCTGATTCAAGTCAGCGCTTCGAGCAAGTTCAGACTTTACTCACCGATTTAGATATTTCGTTTCAGATCAACACTCGTCTCGTGCGGGGATTGGATTATTACACCCATACCGTGTTTGAAATTCAATCGGCTGATTTGGGCGCTCAGGCGACAGTCGGCGGCGGCGGACGCTATGACGGCTTGGTGACTGAGCTAGGTGGAGCCGATACTCCGGCGGTGGGTTGGGCGATCGGCATAGAGCGGCTGGTCATCTTATTGCAGCAACTCCACAGTTTGCCTGCACCCAACGTTGATTTTTATTTGGTTTCTAAAGGAACCCAAGCTGAAGCGCAAGCGGTGGTGTTGGCGCAAAGGCTCCGGCACGATGGCTTTACAGTGGAACTAGATTTGAGTGGGAGCGCTTTTGGCAAACAGTTTAAACGCGCCGATCGCAGTGGTGCCGCAGCTTGCCTAATTTTGGGCGATGAAGAAGCCGCCAACCAAACAGTGCAGTTGAAGTGGCTGGCAACCGGAAACCAAGCCGCGATCGCTCAAAGCCAACTTTTTGCGACTGTCGATGAATTACACCAGCAAATTCATGCTTCTCGGATTCTTCATTAACTTTTCTAACGGTTACCCTGTCGTTGTTTCAGCGCGTCCCCCTACAGACGTAAAATAAGCTCAATTCTTTTGTACTTGCTTTTTATAATTAAGGAAATTCACAATGGAAAACCTGATCAAACCTTACAATGGCGATCCCTTTGTTGGGCATCTGTCTACGCCGATCAGTGATTCCGATTTTACCAGAGCATTTATTGGCAATCTGCCAGCTTATCGCAAAGGTTTATCTCCGTTGCTGCGGGGTCTTGAAATCGGTTTAGCACATGGCTATTTTATTATTGGACCTTGGGTAGTATTGGGACCTTTGCGCGACTCTGAGGTTGCAGCTTTGGGGGGGCTAATCTCAGGGGGTGCCCTCATTTTGATCGCTACAGCTTGTTTATCGATCTATGGATTGGTCACTTTCTCTGATGCTGATGACAGTTCATCCAATAAGCTGCAATCGGCTGATGGCTGGAGCCAACTGACCGGTGGCTTTTTCATTGGGGCAATGGCGGCGGCGTTTGTAGCTTATTTCTTGCTACAAAACTTCTCCGTTGTCGATTCAATTTTCCGTGGCTTTGTCAATTAAAGTCCCGCCATTAATCTACTCAACAATTCTTTGAGAATTACTTGAAATTAATAAATACAAGTCTGGTAGATATATCTACCAGACTTTTTTTATGATCTATGACCTGATGCCGAGCGGTCTCAGGGCGATCGCGTGGGCGTGTTCCCCACCCATCAGCACCAAGGTTTTCATGGGTTGAATCGGTGTTTGGATTTGAGATGGCAAGGTTAGACATTAACTCAAGCAGCTTGAGTCAAGAAACACTTTGTTTTTGATTACTCTTCTTTGCCGACAACTTTATCTTTAAATGATTTTCCAGCGCTAAATGCTGGAACCTTTGTGGCTGGAATTTTGATGGGTTCTCCGGTGGAGGGGTTGCGCCCTTCCCGTGCTTGGCGATCGCGCGCTTCAAATGTGCCAAAGCCGACCAACGTGACCTTATCGCCGCCGGCAACAGTATCTAGAATGACATCCAACATTGCCGAAAGTACGATATCAGCATCTTTTTTAGTGACACTTGCTTTTTCAGCAATTTTGTCAACGAGTTCACCTTTATTCATATCCCAAAATCCTTAGAAGTACTGCTGTGATTATACTTGAGCGCTTTAAAAGTGCAACAATTTTGCTGTCCCTAGAAATATTTTTGTTGGTCGAACGGTTTAGATCATTGATCAAACCATTGCCTAGCAAGGATTCTAGCCCATGGGCGCAGAATTTTCTTCAACGCAACATAGCTTTATAGAAACAAGCGCTTTTAGCGAAAGGCGGCATTAGCGCTGCAAAATATCTCGCAAGAAGTCAGTCAAACCCGCCGGATCAATCTCTTCAAATACTTTGGTGTGAACAATGTCAAACTTTGCGCCAATGTGCGATCGCAAATCATCATCCAACGCAGATAGAAACCCTCTGGCAATCAGGTCATCGCCAATATGAGCAAAGCCAATCCCCAATTCGTTATCTGAATCGAGCGCATCAGCAGCATGGGCGATCGCCTTCGCGATTTTCATCCGATCCAATGGTTCACCATCAATCAGCACAATGATAATGGCTCCATTCTGCTTATTCAGCTTTGCCGCCTTGCGAGTGAAATAATCATCTAGAGCCAACTGCAACCCATCTAGCAAAGAAAGGTTCTCTGGTGGATAATTCTCCTGAAAAATTTGGTCTACTTGGGCTGGGCTTACTTGCTCGTATCGTTTGAATGTACCCTCCGCATAGTTGCTAGAGGAGATATAAACTGTAATTCCATCGGGGTCAAGGTCTTCGCACGTTTGCGCCAACGCCACAATCGCAGAGTGAGCCGCTGCCCAGCGATTTTCATAGCCTGGAGGCATTGTAGTAATACTGGCAGCCGTTTTTGCGACAATTAGGGTATAGTCGCGGTTTTCTAGCAGCGTATCAGCCATAGGAAAATTTCCTCTAAAATATAATAAAGTGAAAGCCAGAAATCAGCAGTATTTTAGCTTGACTCTTGGCTTTCAGATTCTAGATTTTTTCTATAGCGCGGTTTTAGGTTAGGACTTTGCTGAAGGCGCAATACTTTTGTCAGCGCCTGCTTGCGGAATCGCGGGTGCCTGTAACGGTTTAGCATCAAATAGTTGAGCCATTGACTCTGAAACAACCTGCTCACCTAATCCAGGTCGCTGATCGCGCAGCCGTGCCGTTAGTGCAACTGTTTTGGCATCATAAATCTGGGTCAAAATTTTGGGATAGAATCCAATCCCAATGATGGGTACTAGCAGGCAAGCAATGATAAAGACCTCACGCGGCTCGGCATCCACCAATTCTTCGTGGGCAATTAATTCTTTGTTTTCAGGACCAAAGAAAATTTCGCGGAGGTTTGAGAGCAAATAGATCGGCGTGAGAATCAAACCCACCGCCGCTAGAAACACGACAATGACTCGGAACGGCACACTATAGGCATCGCTAGTGGCAAAGCCGACAAACACCATCAGTTCTGCAACAAAGCCACTCATCCCCGGCAGTGCTAAGGATGCCATTGAGCAAGCCGTAAACATGGCAAAAATCTTCTTCATCTTTTGCCCCACCCCGCCCATTTCATCCAGCATTAGAGTATGGGTGCGATCGTAGGTGGCACCCACCAAGAAGAAGAGGCTGGCTCCAATCAACCCGTGAGACACCATTTGCAATACCGCCCCACTCAATCCCAAATCGGTAAAGGACGAGATTCCAATAATCACAAAGCCCATGTGAGAAATGGAGGAGTAGGCGATTTTTCGCTTCAGATTGCGCTGAGCAAACGACGTGAGGGCAGCGTAGATAATATTTACCGTGCCCAAAACAACCAGTACAGGCGCAAACACCGCGTGGGCACCGGGCAACATTTCGACATTCATCCGAATCAACGCATATCCGCCCATTTTTAACAAGATGCCAGCTAGCAGCATATGGACGGGCGCAGTGGCTTCACCGTGGGCATCGGGTAGCCAAGTGTGCAGGGGAATAATCGGCAGTTTGACGGCATAGGCAATTAAAAAGGCGGCATACATCCACAGTTGGAAGTTGAGCGCCATATCTTTTGCTGCCAGCGATCGCATATCAAAAGTGACCGTATCGCCATAAAACGCCATTGCCAGCGCTGCCACCAGAATAAATAAAGAACTGCCAGCCGTATAAAGAATAAATTTCGTTGCCGCATATTGGCGCTTTTTGCCGCCCCAAATCGACAGCAGCAGATAAATCGGAATCAACTCCAGTTCCCAAGTGAGGAAGAAAAGCAGCATATCTTGCACCGCAAACACGGCAATTTGACCGCCATACATCACCAGCAGCAGGAAGAAAAACAGACGCGGCTTTAAGGTGACGGGCCACGAGGCTAGGATTGCCAGGGTAGTGATGAACCCCGTCAAGATCACCAGCGGCATAGATATGCCATCCACCCCAACCGACCAGCGCAGATCAATTTGAGAAATCCAGGAATAGCTCTCGACCAATTGCAGTTCTGAACTGGAAAAGTCATAGAAACTACCAAACATATAGACGATGACAGCAAAGTCAATCAGTCCCACAATCAAGGCATACCAGCGAATGGTTTTACCGTCTTTGTCGGGAATGATTGGAATCAGGAGGGAGGCTGCGATCGGAAAGAGAATGATGAAGGACAGCCAGGGAAAATTCTCAGTCAGCATTGTGATGATTAGCCGTTCGTTATTTGTCGTGGATAACTTAACTGGAGAATTAGGATTTTTCTGAAAAGTAAAGTGGAAATGCAGCAGGCGAAACCGTTAGGTATAAATTTCGATTGGGCTAATGATAGCCCCAAGGCTCCGCCTTCCCTCTCGTTTGATCAAACTGAAGCAACCAAACTACGAAGTCACGCCAGAGAAAATCACCAATCCAAGCACGGCTGCAAACACAACCAATGCATAAAATTGGGCACGACCATTTTCCAGGTATTTGAGGGTTTCGCCTGTCAGCAGGGT
>JBBSCL010000334.1:0-4637 GCA_038250345.1 Leptolyngbyales cyanobacterium | reverse complement strand
CGTGGGCAGCATGTTTGCCGGACGCGGCGACAGTAGCAACAACTTCCGGATTAATGTGTGGATGGCAGTGATTGAAATGATTAAAGACCATCCCATTTGGGGAATTGGTCCCGGTAACGTCGCCTTCAACAAAATCTATCCGCTTTACATGAAGGCGCGTTATTCCGCCCTGAGCGCCTACTCTATTCTGCTAGAAGTGATTTTAGAAGCCGGAATTGTTGGATTCATTTGCTTTGTCTGGCTGCTGCTGGTGACCGTGACTCAAGGCTGGAATGCCATCCAACGGCTGCGGCAAGGGGGCGATTCCTATGGGGATTCTCCTTCGGAGACGCTTCGCGAACGTTTCACGAATCGTGATGGCTTGTGGCTGATTGCGGCGATCGCGTCCCTCTTTGGCATGATTGCCCACGGCTTAGTCGATACGGTACTTTATCGTCCTGAAGTCAATACCCTGTGGTGGCTGATGTTTGGCATGATTGCCAGCTACTACATACCGAAAGAGTTAGAAGCGAGGAATGAGTAGAATTAACGCTCCTCTCTATTCAGTTAGCTGCAATACCTTTCTACTTTTTAATATTCTGAGGAATTCTGAACGTTCAGAACTCCTCAGAATACTTCGCCCTACTCAATTCTCTACCATGCCCTCGCAGAGTTTTTGCCCGAAGCAATGGTGGTGATGGACGCAGATTCTCGCGTTGCATCTTTGAGCTAATTAGAATGCTTTGCGAGACCGCGATCGCAGTACAAAAATCTCAATTGAGCAAAGTTTGAATTCGGTTTAACAACTTATCAAAATCAATCGGTTTACGAATAAAGTCTTCCGCATCCAAATTCAGAACGGTTCTGTCAGGTTGATCATTCCCTGTGACCAGCAGGATTGGCATCGATAATTTTAGATTTTGGCGAACCTGGTAAACCACCTCATAGCCACTCATTCCAGGCATCATCACATCTAGCAACACGAGATCTGGAGAATGTGCCGCGATTTTTTCTAACGCGATCGCCCCACAGTTAGCCACATCCGTTTGATAATCCTCCGTCTCCAAAAATGCTTTCAGCAAAGCAGAATTGTCAGCAATGTCGTCAACAATTAAAATGCGTTTCATCTTGGATGACATCCTATTCCGCGATCGCGGGTAAATAAATGGTAAACGCACTGCCTTTCCCCGATTCAGATTGAAGCTGAATGTTCCCTCGATGCGACTCAATGATCCGACGAGACAAATAAAGCCCTAAGCCACTACCTGACCGCTTATGATTTCCCTGACGAAACCGCTTAAATAATGTTTGCTGCTCTTCTAACGCAATTCCAGTGCCACTGTCACTTACTTCAAGCATGACTGAAGGAATAGTGGGATTGCTGCTTGTTGCAGGGTTGATCGCCAACGGCTCGACTAAGCGAACCTTAACCCATCCCGTATCTGTAAACTTAATGGCGTTACCAACTAGGTTCGTCAAAACTCGACGCAACTCCATGCGATCGCCCATGACTGTCGCTGTTATCGGCTGATTGCCACTCTTTTCAGTCTCAGACTGATCTATTTCGGCAATTAGCGTCAAACCTCGTTCTGTTGCTAACGGCGACAACTCATGAATTACCTCGTCTACAATCTCTCGCAGATTGCAGGGCACAAAGGTAAGCGTTTTAGAACCCGCGTCATGTCGATACACTTCTAATAAAGTGTTCACCATTTGCAAGAGGTTGCTATTGCTTTTAACCATGCTATCCACAGCTTCACTCATATCTTCAGATAGTGCGCCCAATGCTTCTTGGTGAAATAATCCCAGCATTCTATCGGCTGCAACTAACGGAGTTCGCAGGTCATGAGTCAATCGCATGACAAAATCTTCTTGCTGACGCACCATGCGATCGCGTTCATCAATGCTGTGTTTAAGTCGCAATAGCGATCGCACTCGCGCCAAAAGTTCATCGACATCAACAGGTTTACGAATAAAATCATCGGCTCCAATATCTAGCCCTTTCACCACGCTGGAGCGCTCATCTGCTGTAATCAATAGAATGGGAATATAAGAAATATCTACATTTTGACGAATCCGCCGGGTTACTTCATAGCCATCCATTTCGGGCATCATCACATCTAACAAAATCAAGTCTGGTGGAAATTGGTCAATCTTCTCCAAAGCTATTTTGCCATTCTCTGCTACGGCAACTTCATACCCACCGCATTCTAATGTTGTTTGGACTAAAAATCGGTTATCAGCAGAGTCATCAACGACTAAAATATTTCCAGTCAAAACCTGATTTGCAAGCATATTTTTCTTGAAGATCTCTTTAAATGCTTTTTTGGCTAGTTACATTGACATCGTAAAAGCTAGCTTATTTAGATTGGATAGTCGGTATTAATTAACCGAATATTGTAAACCTTATGAGTTGATCAATCTGTTTCTGTTGGCGATCGCCCCAACACATACAGCCTCAGCCCTTTTATAAAGAACTTTGGTAGTCTGGATTCATCCAACATTGGGGCAAACTTTCATTAGATGGAAAAATTAAGCTAGTTTTGTCAAACTCTTCTGGGTCTTGTTCCTCTTCACCATTTTGAATTCTGCCTGAAATCGTGGGCTGCGATGGATTAATTACGGCTTCGACATCCAAAATTTTGATGAGTGTGCCATCTTTCTTATTCTTTAGAAACATTTTTCCATCCAAAAGCAACAACTTCTAATCATTAATTCGACAACAAATTAATTCATCATTGATGATAGACTACTCGGTCAATTGTTTCTTCTATCTTGAGTAGCATTTTTTTATCCGCGCTTCAACATTTTTTATGGCTGCTCAGTTTTGTTGTGTTTGGGGAAGCTGTGACCCGCTCGAAACTTCAACTCGTTAGGACTTACGCACTCGCCCCCTAAATCCCCCAATTCTGGGGGACTTTGATCTCTAGTTCCCCCAGAATTGGGGGTTGGGGGGCAAATTTCGGCTGATTTGCGTAAGTCCTGCCCGTAATAGATAGGTCATCCCGGCTGCGAATAGACAGACCAACATCAGTATAAATAGCAAGGTCGTCTCGCCCCTAGTTTCTCTGATAAACGGCAGGGTGAATGTGCCTAAGATTGCTCCGGCTTTGGCGATCGCGCCTGCAAACCCGGCTCCACTGGCGCGAATGGATGGGGGAAACACTTCGCCAGATAGCAAAAAAGTTGTGGAATTGGGACCCATATTCATCATTAAGTTGTAAATGAAAAATCCGATGAATATGACCACTAGATTCCATGTGGGCGGTAAATGAAGCAGGCTGGCGATCGTCAAAACAGTTAAGCCGATCGCCATTCCCAAAAAGCCGATAATTTGCAGCCGGATGCGACCCCAGCGATCGATCAGCAGCAGCGCCAGCATAAACCCGGCAACCAAAAACAGATCCACGATCGCCGAACCTTGAGCAGCGGCGAATTCTTTCGCTAAAAGGTTGTCTTCGGTCGAATATGCCAGTGCCGCCAAAATAACGGGTGTGAAGATGCCAATGCCATAGGTGGCGATGTCTTGCAGAAACCAGGGAATGGATGCCAGTAGGGTATTGCGGCGATAGGCGGGTGAAAACAAATCGGCAAAGTTAAGATTGGGGTTTTGATTGGGGGGATCGGTTTCTGGCGTGAGAGCGATCGCCTCTTCTAACAAAATCGAAGCGGCTTTGGAAGCAGATTCATATTCACCCCGCGCCAAGTGATAACTAGGGCTTTCGAGCAAAAAACTAAACCGCAAAATGCCGACCGCGATCGCCAATATCAACCCTACGCCCAACATCCAGCGCCATGCATACTGAACGGCAAGCTCGACTGAATCGGGGTACAGCACTTGAAACCCATAGATCACGACCAGCCCGGTTAATGCGCCCAACAGCGCCCCCACCGCCTGAAAGGTAAATGCGCTAATCACCATACGACCGCGCAATCGAGTCGGCATATTCTCAGTAATGTAGGCGACGCTGATGGGATAATCGGCACCGATCGCCACTCCCACCAAAAACCGAAAAATCACCAGAGATGCGACATTCCAGGCAACCACCGTTCCCAAAGTTGCGACCAAAAACAGGATCACATCCACAATTAGCATTGGCTGCCGCCCGACGCGATCGGTGATGGGTCCGAGAATCAGTGCCCCAACCAGTGACCCCGCCAAAGCTGCCACCGCGATCGCGCCAATTTCTGCTGTACCCAATCCAAAATCTTGCTGCAAAAAGGGCAAGGCAACGCCAATGATGAAAAAATCGAAGCCATCCAGGAGAATTAAACCCGCAGATAACGCCCACAGCCACTTCATCGGATGGGTGAGATCGGAGGCATTCAGCCGTTGCTCGAAAGATGGGTTGGGCGCGATCGGGTCAAGAGTTGAAACCATGAAACGGAGTTTTGAGTTCGGAGTTTTGGGTTCGGAGTACGAAAGCTGTTTGATGTTTCTATTCTAGAAATCAAGGTTGTTTTAATACTTGGGGGAACGTCTAAGTTATGAGCGACGGCAAAACAAACTTTCGTTACAATCTCTTCAAATGTCATCGGAAGCTGATGTTAAAATCAGAGACTATCTAGCTAAGTGCTTATCAAATCGCCATTCTTGAGCTTATGGGTTTGATCCTGATTGAGATTTTCTCGACAGGGATCAAAATCCGCTCTAGACT
>JBBSCL010000333.1:0-4650 GCA_038250345.1 Leptolyngbyales cyanobacterium | reverse complement strand
GCTGATGAAAATGGTTCAAAGGTGATTTCAATCGTTGGGGATTCCGTAAATAATCCCAGAGGTTCGGTATTGTCTTGCGATCTTGCAGACCATGTCAGGGCTACAGAAAGCCCCCGGCTTCTAGCCGTGGGGTAATTTACTCAGCAACCTACAGTGAAGCAGCGTTCTTCAAACATTGCTCAGACAGTTCCACAATTTCTTCAAAGCAGAAATCATCGACGAGCTGATTTAGAGCAGTTGCTAAATGGGCGTGAGTTGGGGAAATTTGTTCAACCAACTCAAGCACCAGTTTTGAGTTGACTTTAGTGGCTGCTTGGTGAAGCTGTTCGACCCAATCGATCGGCAAATCCGTGAGATCTGCGGCAGTCAGAGTGGCAGATCGGTGCGTGTTTTCTGATCTGGCTTGCGCGATCGCGATCAGATCTGGCTCAGCATACACATACTGCACACCCAAATGCTCTGCCATTTTTTCAAACAGTTCTTCCACTCGAAAGGGCTTCCTGACAAAATCATTGCAGCCTTTCTCTAAAGCCAGTTTGCGATCTTCTTCAAACACACTTCCGGTTAAGGCAATGATCACAGGAGCAGCGCGATTGCCACTGGCACAAGCTCTTTTGATCTGTTGGGTGGCCTCGTAACCATTGATCACAGGCATCCGCACGTCCATCCAAATCAGATCGGGGTTCCAGGTTTCCCACTGGGCGATCGCCGCCTTGCCATCCTCTGCCTCCTGCACCTCAAATCCAACTGGAACCAATAACTCGACGAGAATGCGCCGATTTTCCGGCTTGTCGTCCACCGCCAGGATGCGATAGGTTGGCTGTCCTGCCGCCAAACCCACAACTTGCCGCGAGGTTACATCTGGAGACGCTGCCGTTTCCATCACCTGAACTGGAATAGTGAACCGGAATTGACTACCAGAACCAGCCCTGCTGCTGACCGTGATTTCTCCTTGCATCAAATTGACAAACTTCTGACTAATTACCAATCCCAACCCGGTTCCTTCTTGCGATTTGTGCCCTACCTCGGTTTGCACAAACGGTTGAAACAATTGCTGCAACTCACCGGCACTAATTCCCGATCCGGTATCTTCGACCTCGAAGCGAATTGGGAACTGGGACCTGTTTTTCGCGTCCTGCTCAGGTCCTTTGACGCGCAGCATTACACTGCCCCGCTCGGTAAACTTCACAGCGTTGCTCAACAGATTGATCAGCACCTGGCGGAGCTTGCTTTCGTCGGTGCGGATGTATTGGGGAAGATTGTCTGCTCGTTCAACGGCAAATTGCAGCCCTCTAGATTGAGTTTTGAACTGGAACATTTGAAATAACCAGTCCAGCAGGTGATGCAAGTCGAAATCGCTCTCATTCAAAGTAACTCTGCCTGCTTCAATTTTGGACATTTCTAGCACGTCATTGATCAGCGTCAGCAGATGCTCACCGCTGCGGTTAATGGTGCTGAGCTGTTCCTGCTGTTTGGCAGTGAGGGAGCGATCGCGAATCATCAACTGAGTAAAGCCAAGAATGATATTCAGCGGAGTCCGCAACTCGTGACTCATGTTTGACAGGTAAACGGTTTTCGACTGATTCGCCGATTCTGACTGGTGCCGCCGCTCCGAGTTGAGCATAAAGGCAATCAGGATCGCAATTAGGGTAAGCAAAGTAAATAGTCCAAAAAGCTGGACTTGCTGTTGTCTGCGGGCAAATTTAGCGATGCGGTTCTGGAGTAACTGATCGAGCGCGACTGCCATCGCATCGTAGAGTTTGAACTGGATGGCGATCGCCCGATTTCCCAGAACTGTGAAATCTTGAGGGTTCACCGATTTACGGAACGTCATCCCGTCAACCAGTTCCAAAAAAGTATTGGTATAAAAAGCGACATCCAGCACAGGTGCTTTCAGTTGGGAAAACAAGGTAGGATTATAGTCAAATGCGACCCGAGTACCGCGATCGATCGCTTTTAAGGGAGCTTGCATTGAACTCTCTAACCCCAGCACTTGATCTCTCAGGTTTTCTTGCGGCTGTTCCAGTGCCATGATGCCGCCTAAGGTTCGCAGTTGTGCCGAACTTCTCAATAGACTGGGCAGTTGAGTTACGACGGCATCCATCAAGTAATAAGAATCCAAATCTGGGTCTAAAATCAGGTTGGACTGATCGCTAACGTGGGAAATGAGCGCCAGCACATCGCTGACGAGAAAGTCGTTTAGCACTCGGTTCGTTTCAGGCGATCGGGCAAACTGCCCCTGCTTAAACTGCTGCCAATGGGCTTTAATGCCTGTCCAAGGGCTGGTTGTATTCAGCGTTTCGCCCAGCGCTTGATCAACACCGTCAACTTGCTCAATGGCAATATCTATACTCACATTCTGGCTCAAAATTGACTGCCTCAAAACGGCCTGAGCCTGCGTTTGATTTGCCTGATAGATTTCGGTTAACTGCTGATGCTCAAGCAGTTGCCCTAGCAAACCGCGCAAAGCGTTGATGTAGCGTAAGCCCTGTCGCTCTTTTGCAGCAAATTCAAGCCGGGTATCAATTTCAGCCACAAATCCCTGCACCACGACTCCAAACGGCACTGTAAAGATAATGAATAAGCCAACGACAATGCTCTGAGTAGATAATCGATTCAGTCGTTTCTTCATGCCGTGGTTTCAGTTGCTAAAAATGAGTGTATGTTGTAGCGAACTTGACACTTTCATACCCTACACAACTCCGCTAATCGTTTAATTGTTTAGCATTTTAAGTGTGTAAAGTGATTCAAACAAAGATTGTCTACTCAAATGTGATACTCTCAACCATGACAAATGTCATGATTTAGCCTCGGTTAACTGGCGTCAACCAGGATAGATGGCATGATGGATTAAACGATTCGGGCGATCGCACCGCTATTGCCTCGCTCCGCACTGGGTAAGCAGGGGATTGAGATGGACATGAATTCAGTTGCCAAGGCCGACATCCTGCTGGTCGATGATACCCCCGACAATTTGCGCCTACTCTCATCGATGCTGATCGATCACAGATATGATGTTCGCAGCGTTCGCAGCGGAGCTGCCGCGCTGATGGGAGTTCAAGCTCAGCCCCCTGATTTGATCCTGCTCGATATCAATATGCCAGGGATGGATGGGTATGAAGTGTGTCAGCGCTTAAAAGCGAATCTAGTCACTCAAGAGATTCCAGTCATTTTTATTAGCGCCAACCATGAGGTGGTCGATAAAGCCAAAGCCTTCTCGATCGGGGGTGTGGACTACATTACGAAGCCGTTCCAGGTGGAGGAGGTGCTGGTTCGCGTAGAAAATCAGCTCAAGCTCTGCCGACTGCAACAGCAACTAGAGGAAATGACAGCCGTAGAGGAGCGCAACCGCATCGCTCGTGATATTCACGACTCTCTCGGACATGCGCTGGTGGCACTCAATATTCAAATGGAAGCTGCCATAGAACTCTGGCGAGATCAGCCAGAAAAAGCCTACAAGTTTTTGGTGGAAGCCAAACAACAGGGGTCTGAGGCACTGCAAGCCGTGAGATCGTCGGTCTCGGAAATGCGGTCAGATCCGCTAGGCGGTCAATTGCTAGAGGAGGCGATCGCGTCGCTGGCTCACGAGTTTTACCGCACCACCGGAGTGCAGCCAAACTGTCAGGTTCATCTGGTTAAACCCCCGTCTAGCCAGGTGAAAACGGTTGTCTATCGGATTGTGCAAGAAGCTTTGACCAATATTCTCAAACACGCCAACGCCACAGCCGTCACGATTCGCCTTCAACCTACCGACACAGGGTTATCTCTAGACCTGGAAGATAACGGCAAAGGGTTTCACTCTGATGCAAACCGCAGTGGCTATGGGCTACAGGGAATGCAGGAACGCGTTGCTGCGCTGGGTGGACATCTGACCATTGCCAGCACACCAGGTTCAGGGTGCCGAATTACCACGATTTTGCCTGCTTATTCACTCTAGACCTGTGCATCCACTTAACCCCAAACTATGGCGTTGGTAACTCTGTCCGGTTTTGCAAGGCAAAATGCTCCAGCAGCAAGCGATGAATAAAGATGTAGCCGCCGCCAACCTTCCGCAACAAGATTCGATCAGCAGCGTGATCCAGAAATTGAGCATAGTTCCAGGGCACGACACCGTTGCGAAACAGCAAATAGCGCCCAAGGCCATGTTGAATGCAGGCTAACCCGCCGCACCTAATGGCAGTAAGGGCAGCAGAATGAAACAGCGCTCTAGCCCGAATCTGTTCAAACAAGGCGATCGTGGCTGCGAGGGGTTCTGTTCCCAGGTCAGCTTTCAGAATTTGACAGCAGCGATCGAACTGCTGCAAAGCGACGGTTCGCTGTCCCTGCTGATTCAAGATTCGCATCAAGCTTTGATGTGCCGTTTCCAACGTTGGCTCTAGATCTAGCAGGCGTTGGGCATGGATTTTGGCTTGCTCCCAACTTTGCTGCTGCTCAAAGGATTCGGTCAGCAGCATACAGGCTTTGACCACTTGGCGATGCAAGCGATCGCGAGTCAAACTAACCCATTCCTCAAACGCTTCGCTCTCTGGCAGGCTGACTTGCTCTAGAAATGAACCGCGATAGACAGCGATCGCTTGCTGAAGTCGAGTTGTGCAGTCAAAGCAAGATTCGCTAGGGTGGCAGTGTAGCGTACAGGCGTGAAGGTGAGCG
>JBBSCL010000332.1:0-4651 GCA_038250345.1 Leptolyngbyales cyanobacterium | reverse complement strand
TCGCCCAAGCGCTCTTGATGTCCATCGATCGCAAACACTCCCCCCGCCACAAAATCAACGGATCGCTGTGCCTGCTCCGGGTCCATATGCAGCATATTCAAAATGACAGATTTCCGCTCTCGTAAAATTTTGACGGCTTGAGGAATTTCTTCAAACGAACGGGGCTGTAAAATAACAACTTCAGAAATCCCAGATGCCCGATTTGGCATCCCGATAACATTATTTGATGGCGCGATCGCACGTTCACGCGGAAGCATCGCTGCTTCTTGTACCATCGTTGGATTTTGAGCATACTCTTCATCGCCGTACTCATAGTCATAGTCGGCATCATCAAATTCCTCTGCAAACCCAAACGAACCCCAAACACGCTGAAAAATATTCATGGCAAGCTAGCTCCGCATCATCCGCCCATATTTTAGTTCACCTGTTCTACTTATTATAAGTGCAAATGCAAAAAATAAAATGCAAATGCAAAAAAATGTGAGAACCTCATTGCACTATGCTGAGTGATCTAAAGCAATGGTTGGGTAGATAGTAAGCGATCGCGGCGAAGTGGGAACAGTTTTTTGCGATCGCGGCATGACCGCATCGGTTACCCAGCAATAGATTTATCTTTTTAGGGCGATC
Organism: Leptolyngbyales cyanobacterium; assembly: GCA_038250345.1. GTDB lineage: Bacteria > Cyanobacteriota > Cyanobacteriia > Leptolyngbyales > Leptolyngbyaceae > ULC077BIN1. Next base: position 4,024 of record JBBSCL010000332.1, on the reverse strand, counting down.
TTTTTAGAGCGATTGTCGGATCTAACGGCAGCCAAGGGATTCTCGTGTGTCGATGCCGGTCACAGAGTTGATACCGCTAGCGGTTTTACATAGCCGCAACACTTGTCCGCGATCGAGGGCTGCATCACTAAAATCTGCACCTGTCACAGTCGTATCTTTAAAGCTAGACTTCAGCATCATGGCAGACGTGAGAATCGCATTACTCAAATTTGCGCCTGAAAAATCTGTTAGATATGCGATCCCATTACTAAAATCAACACCACTCAAATCGGCATTGATCAGGCTAGTACCATTGAATACAACGCCACGTAGATCTGCACCTTTAAAGTTTGAGTCCTTAAAGTTAGCATCAGCAAATTCAGCTTTAACTAGATTTTGCCCAGAAAAATCTTTGTTGATTGTCTCGTTATCGTCGATCGCCCGAATCGCTGCCGAACTTGCCGCAAAAGCAGCACTAGGCAGAAATTGAGTCGATAGCCAGAAAGCAATCAAAATCCCAAAGAAAAGACGAAAGACCCGCATAAAAATTTACTTAATCAGTAACGTTCTTTCGTCAAAGTAACACTTGCTGCATTCAAAGGAAGTGTTCTTCTCGCAAAAACAATTCTATTTTGACGCGATGTGCGATTTTCCCAATCTCCCTCACGGTGGGCTGACTTTAGTTGCACATCAGGTAATTCACATCTCGGTTCAGCAACGCCCAGATTTTCATTCAGCTTCCAATCGGCGGCGGAGGTGGCTACTGAGGGCATCGATCGCAGTGACAACAACCAATAGTACCAACATCATTGTCGTCGCTTTGGGATACTCAAACCCGCGAATGTAGCTGACTAGCTCAAAGCCGATGCCTCCAGCCCCCACTACACCCAACACTGAAGCAGCCCGGATGTTGTATTCAAACATATAGAGGGTATAACCCAAGCTGAGGGGCAAAATTTGCGGCAAGATCCCGTATTGAGCGACTTGCAGCCAAGAGGCTCCAGAGACTTCCAACGCTTCGAGCGATCGCCCATCCACCGATTCGATCGCTTCTTGATAGAACTTCGCCAGATAGCCGATCGTGTAAATGCTCAATGCCAAGGTTCCAGCCGGGGCACCCAACCCAGTAGCGGCAACAAACAATAACCCCAGCACAATCGATGGCACCGATCGCACCAGATTTTGCAACAGATTGGCAAGCAACTGTATCCAGCGGGGAGCCAAATTGCGAGCAGAAAGAACGGCGATCGGCACCGACAGAATCGCCCCGATCGTCGTGCCCCATAACGACATTTGCACCGTTTCCACCAGCGCCTCAACTGCCACATCTAGCACGCTCCAATCGGGCGGAAACAGGCGCGAGACAAAATCAATCACATAGGGAACGCTCGTTTTCAGCAGTTCCAAATCAATTTGCAGCCCTCGCAATGCCCACCCATACACCAACACGACACCCACTCCAATCAGCAGGTGTCTTAACCATGCAGCGCGTTGCCAAAAGTGTTTTAAGTCTTTCATTTCCTCATGCCTGCATCTGGAAGTGCGCTGAAAGCTGCTGTGGAGAGCCATCGTGAACCACTTTGCCCTGATCTAAAACGATCGCCCGTTCTGCATAGTTGGCAGCGATCGCTAACTCATGTAGCACCGCCACAATAGTGATGCCCTCGCGGTTCAACTGCGCCAGAGTATCCATAACTTGCTGCGTTGCCAACACGTCAAGTCCGGCGATCGGTTCATCGACCAACAAGATTTGGGGCGATTGCATCAGCGCACGGCAGATCGCGACGCGCTGTTGCTGCCCTCCACTCAAGCGACTGGTTTTTTGATATGCCAACTCTCTTAGCCCCAGATTATCCAATAGCTCAAGGGCACGACGGCGATCGGGTTGGCGAAACCCTGCCAGGGTGCGCCAACTGGGTAGCTGTCCCAATCGTCCGCAGAGGACGTTATCAACCGCAGTCAGTTGAGGAATTAAGCCGCCACCTTGAAACAGCATTCCTATTTTTTGCCGAACTTGGGGCAGAGTGCGCGGCGATAAGAGCATTCCTGAGATCGTGACGAGACCCTGATGAATAGGCACCAAGCCCACCAGCGATCGCAGTAGAGTTGATTTTCCCGCACCATTCAGACCCAGCAGCGTCACAAATTCCCCATTTTGAATCGTAAAATCAACTCGGTTCAAAATCGGACGATGCAAAGCTGCAAGGTAGGCTGTTTCAAGATTTTCGCAGACGATGGCTGCCCTGTGATTATTCGATTCCTGCACGCTTGAGCGCCTCACGCATCGGGCTTAGGTGGCGATCGTGATCCACGCGCACTAAATTAGTTGCGTTACCCAGATCTTTCAACAGTTTATTGTTAGCAGGCTCATTCAGCTTCATCATGGCGTTGATCAGCTTGTTCCGTATGGCAGTTGGAATGTCATCATCAATCACAACTCCATGGGCTGGAACATTGGGAATATATGCCAACACCCTTAGCTTTTTGGCTTCTGCTTCTGTAATGTAGGGCGGTCTTAAAGTATATTCTGAGACGGCTGCTACATCGGCTTGCCCCCGCAACACCGCTTGAAGGGCACCGCTATATCCATTGCCATAGGTGACCTGTTTAAAGTAGTCTTTGACGCGATCGCGGTTTGGCACCAGACCTTGTTTGACCATCTCAGCCACCGGAAAAATAAACCCAGAACCAGACGTGGGAGAGGTGAAGGCAACCCTCCTACCACGCAGTTGTTCCAAAGTTTGCTTGTTAGAAGCTTTTGTTGCAAGAGGGCTATCTTTCGGCACAACAAAGATGGAACGGTAGGTATGCCCACCCGAATAGTTGGGTCGCACTTCAGCTAAATATAGTTTGGCATTTGCTAGTTGCTGCGCCTTTAAAGCAGGGCGACTGCTTAAAAACGCGACATCAGCTCGGTTTGCCCGCAAGGCTTCCACGGCTGCTGTATCGTCGGCAATCACTCCCTCCACAGGCATCCCCATCTCGCGGGTCAAAAAGCTAGCAACAGCTTCAATTTTAGTTTTTAGATCGGTGGCATCTGCCCGTCCTGGAAATACTATTTGTATTTTCTTGGGTTGTGCCTGAGCAATGAGTTGAGTACTAGATGTATTAGAGGATTGAAACTGAAGGGAAACTGGCTCAGTCGCGATCGCAGCCTGACCGATCCAAGAAGATGAAGAAACGGCAGCATTAAAGCCAACAAAGCTGATTAAAGCACCACCAGCAGTTAGTTTAAGCCATTGAATAGAAACCATTATATTTCCTAAGTAAAAGCAAAAATTACAGCAACCCATTTAAGGCAACTGCAAAAACTACATAACAATATTATGCCTATTTGAGAAAAAGATGCAATAAGTAATGCCAGTATTTTTCAATAAGAAACATTGAAAAAGCAGTCCAAAACATAGGAACATAGGCTGACCCATCAAAACGGTAGAAGCATGGAGTCCGTCAGTCTAGATTTTTGGATGAAGACGAGCGGCACCTGGATCAATGTGCTGACAATTTTGCTGGGAACTGCGGCTGGTTTGTTGCTGCGGGGGCGATTGCCATTCAGAATGATCACTGTGATTACTCAAGGCGTGGGGTTGCTAACGGCATTTCTGGGCTTCACGATGGCAGGGAACTTGACCAAAGTGCAAGCAGGATTGTTGGATGGCATTGTGTTGGGACTGATCGCGCTGGTGGCTGGCGGCTTGCTGGGCGAATGGTGGCAAATTGAGGAGCGGTTGACGGCACTGGGCGATCGCCTGAAGCGCCAGTTCAGCGGCAACAGCACTTTTACGGAAGGATTTGTAGCCGCCAGTCTGCTGTTTTGTGTGGGACCGATGGCAATCTTGGGCAGCTTGAGCAACGGACTCACGGGCGATAATCGAATCTTGCTACTCAAAAGCACCATGGATGGATTAGCCGCGATCGCCTTCACCAGCAGTTTTGGCATGGGTGTCGGGTTTTCCGCCCTGATGATTTTGCTTTACCAGGGCAGTTTATCTCTGCTAGCAGGCACCCTCGCCCAGATCATTCCTGACCCCGCTACTGCGCCGCC
>JBBSCL010000331.1:0-4653 GCA_038250345.1 Leptolyngbyales cyanobacterium | reverse complement strand
GCAACAGCGCCCAGCGATCGCTGATGGCAAAAAAAGAGGACAAGGATGATAAGAAAGGGCAGAAGTACGATCGCGATTACGATAGGAAGGAGGTTCGGATTGACTTAAATCGGGCTAAAAATCTTGCTCGTCAAGCCGCAGAATCAGCCAATGGCGGCATTCGAGTCTATCGTGCCGAGAACTCAATGCATGGACCCGCCAGCCGCTGTCCCTACGTAGAGAATAATGATTCCTGGACGTTTACCTTCTTCGGAGGTCGCCCCGGCTTCACGACCAAGACGATCGAAAGTGTGGTCACGGTTTACAAAACTAGCCCTAGAGTGGTGGTTGCTTATAACGGTGTGATTCGCAGTGTTCAGCAAACCCAGGTTCAAAGTTTTACCACGAGTCAGCGGACGGTGCTGGTTGATTTGATGCGGGGAACTTGTAGTAGCTGCAACTATCTGGTGAGCAATTCGCTACGCACTCAAATTGTGAATCAGGGGCGATCGCTGCCCCCTGGAATTCAAAAGCAACTGCTACGCGGGAAGGGACTACCTCCCGGCATTGCTAAAAAACTGGTGCCACTGCCCAAACAAGTCAATACCTACATTAATCTGCCCACCTATTACGACCTAGTGGTCGTCGGCTCTAATGTCGTGCTGATTGATCAAGTGAACACAGTCGTCGTGGATTTCATCTCCTACGTTTTCTAAGTCAAGAAGACTCCCCAGAGTTACTATTTCTGGGGAGTCTGAAAACTATGGGGTGCATCAGCCTGCCATGAGCTTCGCGATCGCTGGACGCTCGCTACACCGCTGCAACCACCCTATGACGTTGAGGATCGGGGTCAGATCGACATCCATCGTACCAATCCAGCCAACGAGGGCTTGCAGATGCGTGTCCACGAGGCTGTAGTCGTCGAGCAAAAACGATTTACCCTCCAGTCCGCCGTCAAGAATTCTGAGACAGACAGCGAGGTCTGCCTTTGCCTTTTCCACTGCGATCGCGCTGCGCTGATCGGGGGGCACCCAATCTAGCGAGTTGGACTGAACTGCTCCTTCACTGCTAGTCGGCAGCGACGTAGACAATCGACTAGCCGCTTCGACAAGCGTGACGTTGCTCCAGGCAATCCACTTCATCGCTTCGCTTCGGTTCTAGTGCGGGGTAAAGCTGAGCATCCACGCCGAAAACCTCGCCAAGATACATCGTGATGGCGGATGACTCCCAAATTGGTGTGCCCTCATGCACGATCGCGGGAACTCTTCCGTTTGGGTTGATCTTGAGGAAGTCCGGCTTTCTCGTGTCACCCGCGCTGATGTCGAGCTGCACGCGCTCACAGGGTGTGCCAAGCTCTGCCAGAACGGCTTCGGTGATGTTCGATGTGGACATGGGGGCGTAATAAAACGTTAGGCTCATCGATTGTTTCTCCTAATGTCACGCGATGTGCAACTAACTCACACCACCTATTCACCAGCCGCTTCACCCCTGCGTTCCTAATCGTGCCCAAACCCATTCCCACCAAGATGATGGAGCTTGTGCTTGAACTTTAGGTAACTTTTGACGAATTTTTTGAATATCCCAGTTGGTCAGTCGGGCGAGGGTTTGGGCTTCTTGATCAAAACGGCGAGGCAGCGATCGCCCATATTCTCGACCTGCCGCACACTCGGTTTTACCCAAAAAGGCATGGCGCAGCACATAGCGTCCCTGAAACTGTTCGCGGTTATTGGTCTCTTGAAACACCAAATCTTCAGGAAAGCGATCGCGGGTGTAGCGCACATGCAGACGGGTGATGAACACATTCGATGAGGGGAAGGGAGAGGGACGGCGCGGCGCAAAAAATCCGGGTCGGCTTGGCTCAGTTTGCGGGTCATCTATCCAGAAAACTCCGGCATCGCGTAGTTCTTCGCGAGACAGCGGTTCTGCTGAGCAGGGATCGCAGTTTGACATATCCCAGGCATATTCCAAAAAGGCGACATTGCGACCTTCGCGATCGTAGGACGTTTGGAACATGGATTTGTAGAAGTCGCTGAACTCGCTTTTCACAAAGGTCGGAATCTCCGTGTTAGAAGGCACCTTGACTGTGCGATAGTTCGCCACTTCTGCCCGACCTTTCGGCGACAGGATATAAACCAGCAGGTCTTGAGCTTGCTGAGCGTTCACCATACCCAATCGCAGCGGCAGCATAAACCGAGGCGACTCGAATGCCATTTTGATCGGGCGCAGGTTTTGGTATCCCGCTTTTTCAAACTCGTTCAGGTTCACCTTTGCCACAAAAAACTTCAGCCTTTGGCGAATATAAGGCTTGAGTAATTCTCTGGCACCTTTGGGAATCCGATAGCCGTTTTGGGTCAGCCAGGTTTCTAAGCCTCCCGATTCTTTGGCACTGAGGATTAAAATGTCGTATTCGCCTACAGTAAATTTTTCCTCAATCGTTACGCCTAGCTCCGCAGCATTTCCCCGCGCCTTCTGTGCGAGTTGACTAGAGGGAGCCGCTGCCATTGAGGGCATCTGGTCATACATGGGTTGAGGCTGACAGGGATCGGGGTCAAAATATTCCACTAATCGCGGCGCACTGAAGGCATCCAGATGAGCCATGACGCTGGGTTTGCCGACTTCTACCTGCTCTTTTTTCAACACTACGGGCACTGGCACGACGATCGCAAAATCTTTCACTTCACCCTGATAGTCATTTGCCATCGTCAGCACGGTTTTGTTGCCGCTGCGGGCGATCGCCACCTGAGAAGCCTGGTTGTAAAGTTTGGCATCTGCCTTTGCCACATAAAACCCGCAAAATGCCCAAGCTTTAGCAGCCAGAAACAGGCTAGAAACAGTGAATAAGAGAGAAAGCAGCAGAGTTCGGAGAAGTTTCATAAGAATGGCGAAGGGTGAAGGGTGAAGGGTGAATGACGAATGGTGAGTGGCGAGTGGTGGAGAAGTTGAAAGGGAGTTTTGTTCGCTTATGAACAAGAACAAAATAAAACCGATAACCTGTAGGGGCTTAGCATTCGGGCGAAAACCTTTGCTATGACCGAAAGCATACCTGCCGAATGCTAAGCCCTTACGATTGGAGTTGTTGATGGTATTCAATTCGCGATCCTTAGCGTCTCCGTAGGAGCTATTTTGAGTTTTAAGTTTTGAATTAGGGAGTCGGAGCTAGGAAATAGCTTTTCTTCTCTGGCTCCGCATTGTTTGGCGCTTTAGGTTCCTCTGCGTCGCTATTGTCTGCGTTCTCTAAGCTTTCCACCTGCCAAGTGAATCGGGGGCTTGCCCAAATCAGATCTAACACAGCACTGAGGGGAGCAAGGGCAAAAAGTGACCAGAAAACGGCGGTGGGAATGAAGTAGACATTGCGGAGGATGAAGGCAAGTAGGGCGATCGCGCCTGCCCAAACCAGCCGCGCCACACGAGCATTAGGAATCGTGCGCGGATCAGTGATCATAAACAGGGAAAACACCAGCAATGAACCGCTAGTCAGGCGATGCAGCAATACATCCCATGTCCAGCCTAGCCAAAGATTGCGCCCTAGTTCGAGCAGGGCATAGCTCCCCAAAAATGTACCCGTGGTGTCCCAGCGCCCGACCCGTTGCACCACAACTCCACCGGTTCCCAAAAACAGCAGCGCATACCAGCTTGATTCGCCCCATTGACCCGGTGAAATCCAAGCATCGTGGGTTAGCACTATCGCCGCCACAATGCCGAGATTGGTTGGGTTAAACAGATGTTTTCCATTCACCTTCAGCAAAAATTTGCTAGAGATTGCGATCGCAGCAGCCAGCATCATGGTGCTGATGTGTTCGGTTCGGAGTAACATGCTGAGTCCCAAGGCAGTGATCAGGGCGGAAGGGAGCGAGGGGTGGAGGAGTGGAGATGTGATAGGTGTTAGCGGAGTGGAGCGAACCGACCAAATCCATTGAGTGATGCAACAGGTGGCGATCGCAGTTGCCACGATTTCTGGGTGCAGTGTCCAATCGCGCGTGCCAGTTCCCAAAAGCAGAAACGAGGACAAAAACAGAATTTGGTAGAGTCGAGCATCACGAAACATAGACGGTTGGGCGATCTGCATCCAGTGACCTGCATCGGGTTGTCGCCAGTATGCCTTGACCAAAAGCTGAATAGGAGAGTTGTTACAGTTCCAGTAACAGATTGATCAATCAGGCAAATATCTATCCGGTGATAGGTGCCAGTTTGTAGGCGATCGCTGATAAATTAGCAGGATGTGTCTCAGGATACTTCTCCGCTAGAGGATTATTGCGGTATCGTGAGGCGGCAGGGTTCCTGAGATGAGCAAAGTAAGACGATGATTCCAACTCCAACCGTTTTAGCACTTGATTTTGATGGTGTATTGTGCGACGGATTAAGGGAATACTTCAAAACGTCTTGGCAAGCCTATTGCAATCTTTGGGAACCCAAAAGTACGATGCCGCCCGATGGATTGGCTGAGTCGTTTTATCGCTTGCGCCCTGTGATTGAAACGGGTTGGGAAATGCCACTGGTGCTTCACGCAGTGCTGCAAGGTGTTTCAGAGACGGCAGTGCTGCAAGATTGGGCAGCGATCGCTCAGAAATTCATCGCCACCGAGCATCTCGATCCGGCAAGACTGATCGCGGAGGTAGATGGCACGCGAGATCAATGGATTGCGTCCGATGTGGAGAGTTGGCTAGCAGAGCATCG
>JBBSCL010000330.1:0-4683 GCA_038250345.1 Leptolyngbyales cyanobacterium | reverse complement strand
TAGATCCGCAAGCTGCCGCCGCCGACTTCAAAGCCATTGAAGACGATATCGTAGGCTTGGGCACGGGCAGTTTTGAGGTCGTGTAGGTCTTCAGGAAAAGGCGCGGTGAAGGGATGATGCAAGGCTTCCAGTCGTTTTTCGTTGGCGTTCCACTCAAACATGGGGAAGTCGGTGATCCACAGCAGGTTAATCTTGCTGGGGTCGATCAGATTTTGCTCACGGGCGATCGCTTGACGCAGGCGATCCAGGGTTTTATTCACCGTTGCCGTGTCTCCTGCCGCAAACAGCAGCAAGTGTCCAGACTGTGCGTCCGTCCGGGTAAGGATTTCTTGCTTTTGGGCATCGCTGAGGTTGTCTTTAATCGCGCCAATCGTGTCAATTTCGCCATCCCGGACGCGGATATAGGCAAGCCCACGCGCTCCAGCGGTTTCAGCTTCCTTAAATAGATCGCCACCCGGTTTGATTCGCACATTCGAGATCGCATCATTACCGCCGGGAATCGGCAAAATTTTGACGATGCCACCCTTGGATACTGCATCCGCAAACACCTTAAAACCGCAGCCCGTGACCACATCCGACACATCCACCAGTTCCAACCCATAGCGAGTATCGGGCTTGTCGCAGCCGTAGCGATCCATCGCGTCTGCATAGGTGAGCCGGGGGAAGGGAATCGGTAAGTCGATATTTTTGATCACCTTAAATAGATGCGCCATCAGCTTTTCATTCAGTTCCAGCAGGGCTTCCTGATCCAAAAAGCTCATTTCCATGTCTAGCTGGGTGAATTCGGGCTGGCGATCGGCGCGTAGGTCTTCATCTCGAAAGCAACGGGCGATTTGATAATAGCGATCGCAGCCTGCCACCATCAACAACTGCTTAAACAACTGCGGCGATTGCGGCAACGCATACCACTCGTTCGGATTCACTCGCGACGGCACCAAATAATCCCGCGCTCCTTCCGGCGTGGATTTGGTCAGAATCGGCGTTTCCACCTCCATAAAGCCGTGTTCGTCTTCGAGATAGCGCCGTAGAGTTTTGATCACGTCATGCCGCAGCCGCAGATTGCGGCTCATGCGCTCCCGTCGAATGTCCAAATAGCGATACTTCAAGCGCAGTTCTTCGCGCACGGTTTCGGGTTCCGCACTGGAGATTTGAAACGGCAGCGGCTTCCGAACGGCATTGAGAATCTGAATGTCATCCGCATAAATTTCAATTTCGCCTGTGCCCAACTTGGGATTGAGCGAATCATCGGGACGTTGGGTGACGCGACCCGTAATTTGCACCACATCCTCATTTCGCAGATCGCCTGCCTGATTACAAGAAGCCGGAGTGCGAACGGGATCGCTGACAATTTGGACAATACCCTCGCGATCGCGCAGGTCAATAAAAATCACGCCCCCATGATCGCGGCGGCGATCGACCCAGCCGCAGAGGGTAACTGTCTCTCCAATATGTTCGGCTCGGAGTTGACCGCAGTAATGGGTTCGCATGGCTATTGAGCTTGAGTGGGGATGTATGGGTCAGTCTAACGCTCAAGTGTGGCATTGCAGTCTACCGAGATACCTGAGCGCCAAAGCAAACTTCATTATGCCTGATAGGGGTGCTTGGCACTAGAATTTGGGCGTTGGCGTAGCCTTTCCTATGGTGAATCGCCCTCACTTAGACGCAAAAATAGGCGCAAAAATAAACGCGAAAAGTTGGCAAAACAATTAATAGCGGCTGAAAATAGAACGGTAAGATGATAGCGCAGCTTTCCACCCTTATTCTTGATCAAACCAGCATGAGCGAACTAGATCAACAAATCCGCGAGTTGGTCATTGAAGCCTGTAAGCACCCTCCAGGAAGTGCGCCCCGGCAGCGCAATCTGACGCGGGTGATTCGCATGGTATCGCCCAAACTGTGGCGGGAGAGTGTGCCCTACTATCAAGATGCCGTGCAGCAAACCTGGGTTTATTTTTGCAGGCATATCTGCGGCAGTTACGATCCTGAACTAGGCAGTGTGCCAACCTGGCTCAATGCATTTCTAAAATTCCGGCTGCGAGACTTTAGCACTGACATAAAAAAAGACCAAGTAACGCGAGTTTCTTCCCAAATAGAATGGGATGGTGAGGTAATTAATCGAATTGAAACTATTCCCGCTCAACCCTATACAGAGCCACTTTTAGAAATTGTGGAAAGTTGGGCGATCGCGGATGTAACGGGCGAACTGAAAAGCCTACATATTAAAGGACATCCAGAGGTTAATGCTCAAATGTTGATTTTGCGGCGGCTCTCAGAAACAAAATGGAAAGACCTAGCTGACCATTTTGGAGTCGGCATTCCAGCCCTCAGCAGCTTTTATCAACGACAATGTGTGCCCCGTTTGCGTAACTTTGGTGAGTCCGAGGGATATATCAACAGCAAGTAAAGTTCCGCTTCGGAGAAAATAAAATGACCCAATTAACCTATCAGTTCGCCCTGCCTTTACCCATCACCCAAGCCACCCGTCAAATGGCACAAGAGTTTGCCAATCAGCAGCCCAATGCTAAAAAAGCCGACCAGGTGAGGCTAAATACGCTAGCGGTGCTGGTGGTGCAAGACTATCTTCAACTAATGGATATTCCTACCAATTTGACGGCAAGCGATAGTTGGAATCAGGTTTTGCGCCTATGTGCAGACGTGGCAGATTTGCAAGTAGCTGGACTGGGACGGTTGGAATGTCGCCCAGTGCTGCCCAATCAAACCCTCTGCCCGGTGCCACCTGAAACTTGGACAGACCGCATTGGCTATGTAGTGGTAGAACTGGATGAAGCGGCTGAGTCGGCTCAACTGCTAGGATTTGTGCCCAGAGCTACCACTGAAGAATTGCCCCTGAGCCAGTTGCGATCGCCCGAAGAGTTGCTAGATCATCTGGCGGAATTACGCTATCCCCAACCTAGCGCTTTAGCGAACCTGAGCCAGTGGATTCAAGGCGCGATCGACGAAGGCTGGCAAACCCTAGAAGAACTGCTGAATCCGGCTCAACTCAGCCCTGCGATCGCCTTTCGGGGTCGTCTAGGGACACAAACCCCCTCAAAACGGATTGACCTCAATGGCGTAGCGGCTGTATTAGCAGTGGATGCGCGTCCTCTAGCCGATGAATCAACGGATATTTGCCTCCAACTGCACCCGCCGATTGATGGCTTTCTACCGATTGGCACCCGATTTTCCGTCCTCAATGAAGTCGGTGAAGTGGAATTAGAAACCACTGCCACAGGCACCGAAGATTTTTTAGAGTGGCAGGTTGGATGTACCTCCGGCGATCGCTTCAGCGTCCAAGTCTCCCTCAACGAAGTCCATATCACCCAAGACTTTGTAATTTGATCCGAAAATCTCTAACCCTAACCCTTCCTAATCCATCCTAATTAATACTCCGTATCTCGCCATTCGCCATTCGCCATTCGCTACTCGCCACTCGCCCTTCCTTATGGCTAAGTTAGTCGTTCTAAAAATTATCGACGGTAGTTTTGAGCAAGGCTTTACCGTCATGCAGGAAATTGGGGAAGAGAACAAACGCCCCTCCAGCACCACCTTGGGAAAGCTGCCCCCCTTGCCCGAAATGCGCTTGTACTATAGCCATTGGAAGGAAAGCTACTGGCGGCTAGAGTCGCGCTATCGGATTACCGTCAAAAAAGGGCAAAAACCAAATGTATCGGTGTTGGATGATTGCGAAAACGCCTCAAAAATGCTGAAGGCACGACTCAACACTTGGTTTCTTGCAGAAGACTATCGCGGCATTCGAGAGAAATGGCTACAGCAGCTATCGCCTGAGGATGAGATTCGCATTCTGATCCAGACCGAAGACAGCCAGATGCGCGCCCTGCCCTGGAATTTATTGGAATTTCTAGAAGGCTACCCTAAGGCTGAAATTGCTATCAGTGCGCTCAACCTGGAAGCCCCTCAGCAACGGCACTTTTCGCCAAAATCCCACGTTAATATTCTCTCTATCGTGGGCAACAGCGACGGAATTGATACAGATGCGGATCAGGTATTACTCGATCAACTGCCTCAAACTTATATTGAGCGATTGGTTGCCCCCGATCGCAAAACTTTGACCGATCAGCTTTGGAAAACTGCGTGGGATATTCTTTTTTTTGCCGGACATAGCACCAGTCAAGACGGTAAAGGGCGCATTTTTCTCAACAAAACCGACAGCTTGACCATGGGCGAACTCAAATATGCTCTGCAAAAATCGGTTGCCAACGGCTTGCAGCTTGCCATCTTCAACTCCTGCGACGGCTTAGATATTGCGCGGGAACTGGCAGAACTCAACATTCCCCAAATTATCGTCATGCGGGAACCGGTGCCCGATTTGGTTGCCCAAGAGTTTTTAGCCTATTTCTTGAGTGAATATGCTCAGGGAAAATCTCTATATCTGTCGGTGCGGGCGGCGCGAGAACGCTTGCAGGGCATGGAAGACCGCTTTCCCTGCGCGACTTGGCTGCCGCTGATTTGCCAAAACCCTACGGTATCTCCGCCGCTGTGGCAAGACTTTTTGGAGCCGGAGTCGAAGCCAGAGCCAACGCCAACGCCAACGCTAACAAAGCTGCCTGTTCATCTCAGTTTGGCGATCGCCCTGTTCACCAGCCTCAGCGCTGCCGCCTTGATTGGAGCCGTGCGATTTTTTGGACTGTTGCAGCCGATCGAACTGATCGCCTTTGATCACTT
>JBBSCL010000329.1:0-4685 GCA_038250345.1 Leptolyngbyales cyanobacterium | reverse complement strand
CTGCTATTTGAAACTGAAACCGCTTGGCAATTACTCAAAACAGATTTAGTCGCCACGCTGACGGCGATCGGGTTTCAGGTGAGTAAGCAAACTTTACACGCTGGCGGCAGCTTGCAGGTCATTCAGGCTCAAAAAGGCTAGGCTATTTCTTCTTAGTCTCTGGCAGATTGCGAGGAGGCACAGCGCGTCCTTGATAAAACTGGCGTTCCAAATTGCCCAGCCACAGCCAGATGCCGCCTGCTGTTATGGGAATAATCGCCATTAGGGTTGAAAGTGTAATAGATGGAGTGCCCCACCAAACGATGAGTAATGGCAAAACAGCCCACGAGATGAAACCCGCGATCGCGAGTCCTAACCGAATCCGTTGAATGTTGGCGAGAGCGACGCGACAACTGGAGCAATGCTCAGTATGGGAATGGTAGCGATCAAGCAGCACCGCATCCGCTAAAGGTGGCGACAGCAGTTGTCCCGGAAACGGATCGGCTTCATACTCAGTCACCCACTTTCGCAGCGCAGAAACATAGGCATCGGCACGAGTCGGCAAATAAAACGCCTTGGCAAGATTGGCACCGCCGCCTTTGGCTTCTAGATAGCGTTCTTGATGGTGCAAGAAAATTTGGTCATCTTCCAAAATGGCGTTGTTGCCGATGTGAGAATACCAGCGCGGGGTGAGCTTGATAAAAAAGGCAGGCAGTTTAGAGGAAAACTGAAACGGAAACCGAGCAAACACACGGCACTCACCTTTTCGCGTGGGAGTCGCATATACAACCGTCATCGTGCGACCAAACTGCTTAGAGGTGAGATCATGCCACATTAAGTTAGGGGCAATAAACTTTGTGTGCTGCGATCCTAAAGTGCCCTTGCGGGGTCCTGCTTGCCAAAAGCCATCAAACCCCTGTTTCCCAGCTTGCAAAACTTCCAGTTCCACGGTCGATGCATTGGCGCGATTGCCCACAGAGCGGTGATGGGTAAAGGGAACATGGCTAGCATCCAGCACATTTTCCAGCAGAGTCAGCGCGTCGTAGGGCAAATCTCGAAAAGTGTTGAGACAAACCCACTTGTCAGGTTCTTCTTCCAAAGGCTCGATGATGGGAACGCTGACCCGCGCCGCATTTTCGGAATTGCCAGGGTAGATAAATAGCAAACCTTGTCGTTCAACAGTGGCAAAAATAGTTGCACAGGCTCGTTTCGATTCATTGGCGCGATCGCCTTCAGGCTGTTGAGGAATGCGATCGCACTCGCCATCGCCTTTAAATGCCCAGCCGTGATAAGGGCATTCCAGCAGTCCATCTTCCGCAATCCGCCCTTGCGACAGCGGCACCAAGCGATGGGGACACTGATCGGCAAAAGCACGCCAGCAGCCAGCCTGTTGATCCCACCAAATCACCAAATCTTGTTCAAGTAAGGTGAACGGGGTTGGCTTAGTTTTATCCAGATCTTGAACGTAGTGGACTGGATACCAGGCTTCTTTAGGATCAAAGCGAGTAGAATCGCTGCCACCTGCGGGAAGCTCATTTGCCAGAAGGGTAGAAAGGCGCTCTTGGGTCAGCATGGCAAGTTTGTACCTTAACTCAAAGCGGTGTTCTTTACGAATCGTAACAATTTCAGAAGTGACTTGCCGATCTTTCTGGAGAAACTCAATAGTTTTTGGTTGGGCTGATTTAGTACTATTTTTGAGTCAGATCAAGTTTTCTGCATAACCGTTTCGCGATTCTGTCAAAATGGCTGTTTTTATTATCAAAGTTTTTGCACTCTCAGCACTCATTTCTGTTGCCATCAAATATGGTGCGCCCTACCTGGCGATTTCTGAAACAAATACAACGGCGCTAATTGTGGTCGTGTTGCCAAGTATACTAATGGCGATCGCGTTGGGTTGGCGATCGCGACAGTCGAAACTTTGAGTTCTAAATTTTGAATTGAGAAGTTGAGTCAAAGCTTGCAACTAAAAATTCAAAACTCATCATTCAAAACTATTCATTCCTGGAGCGGCTTGTGAAACTGGGAGAATGGATTGCACTGCTGGCGCTGGTCGCCTCCATCTATATCCTCTGGCAACTAAAAGACATATTGCTATTGGTATTTGCAGCGATCGTGCTAGCCAATAGCTTAAATTTGCTGGCGCGGTGGTTGCGGAAAAAGTTAGGGATTCAGCGATCGGCAGCCGTTTTAATTGCGATCGGCATTTTGGTCGCTGCCATCGTTTTGTTTTTCCAAATTATTGTGCCGCCGTTTGCCAAACAGCTTCAGGAAATTTATGTATTGGTGCCGCAAGGAATCCGCCAGCTAAACACTTGGGTTAATTCTGTCGATGACGTGGTTCCTGACGATCTAGAGCGCTATGTCCCAGACGTTGATAGTTTTATTCAACAGGCAATGCCATTTGGTAATCGCTTGCTGGGCGGTTCCTTTGCCTTCTTCTCCAATTCCCTCGGCTCAATTCTGAATGTGCTGCTGATCGTCATATTGGGCTTAATGATGCTGGTTAACCCTGATGCCTACCGCAACGGGTTCACTCGGCTTTTTCCGTCGTTTTATCGGCGGCGTGTGGATGGCATCCTCAAAGAATGCGAAGTCTCCTTAGGAAGCTGGATTGTGGGAGCGTTGATCAGCATGAGCGTGATTGCCGTGCTTAGCACCGTTGGTCTGTCGATTATTGGAGTCAAAGCCGCGTTGGCAAATGGGGTATTGGCAGGATTGCTGAACTTTATTCCCAACTTGGGTCCTACCTTTAGTGTGATCCCACCCATGGCGATCGCCCTGCTGGACTCACCCATCAAAGCGGCTCTCGTTTTAGGGCTTTATGTTGCCATTCAGCAGTTTGAAAGCAACTTCCTCACCCCTTACGTCATGTCCCAACAGGTCAACTTGCTGCCTGCTGTCACCCTACTTGCCCAAGTCTTTTTCGCCACTATCTTCGGCTTCTGGGGATTGTTACTTGCCCTGCCCCTCGTTGTCGTTTGCCAAATCTGGATACGGCGCGTCCTCATAGAAGACATCATGGACCCTTGGAATGCGCCACCTCATACTAAAAACCGCGCCTTTCAATCTCCCCATTCCGACACTCCCCCCGCCGTCCTCACCGAAACTGTCCTGCAACCCAATTCCAATCCCCTCGAACCAGACGACCTTTGGGCAGACGTAACTGACAAAACAAAAGAAAAATAGTTTTGAGTTTTGAATCCTTCTCAACCATCTTTCCCCACCAACCGCTGTTTGTAATTCATCATTTCGCCCTTCTCTAACTTTTATGCCCAAACTTCAAGCCCTCATTTTTGATGTAGACGGAACCCTAGCCGACACTGAGCGAGATGGACACCGACTTGCCTTTAACCGAGCCTTTGCTGAGTCGGGTTTAGATTGGGAATGGACGGTGGAACGATATGGCGAGTTGTTGGAAACCACAGGCGGCAAGGAGCGGTTGCAGCGATATTTGAAGGAAGATCAACCCGATTATCCCTTAGCAACGGATGCGCCTACCTGGGCAGCCACAATTCACAAGCTCAAAACGAAGCACTATAAAGCATTGATTCAGGCAGGCAGTATTCCCTTACGTCCGGGAGTGCGGCGGCTGATTCAGGAAGCGCGGGATGCTGGAATTAGGCTGGCGATCGCCACCACAACCACACCAGAAAACGTGACGGCGTTATTAGAAGCTGCTCTAGCGCCCGATAGCCTCGACTGGTTTGAAGTGATTGCGGCGGGAGATATTGTTCCGGCGAAAAAGCCTGCTCCTGATATTTATCTCTATGCACTGGAAAAAATGGGGTTAAAGCCAGAGGATTGTTTGGCGCTGGAAGACTCGCAACAAGGTTTAAAGTCTGCTGTTCAAGCAGGGCTGAAAACGGTGATCACGCTGAATGATTACACCAAAAATCACAACTTTTCGGGGGCGGCGATCGTGCTTGATCAGTTTGGCGAACCGGATGCCCCATTTCAAGTGCTGGCAGGCAATCCGGGCGGCAAGTCATATTTTGATGTGGCACTGGCGCGATCGCTAGCAGAAGATCAGGAGTCACGCCAACCTTAAAACCGCAAGCTGAAACTGTGGCAGGACTTACGCAAATCAACCGAACTTTGCCCCCCAACCCCCAATTCTGACGGAGCTAGAGATCAAAGTCCCCCACAATTGGGGGATTTAGGGGGCGAGTGCGTAAGTCCTATGTGAACTAATTAACCAGATCGAACGAACCCTGAAATGGTTACAATATTCAAGCGTTAACGTTGTTGCAACGATTGACTGTAAACAGGTACGACACAGGAGGCTTGCTGTGAAAGAGATTTTAGTCAGTGTAGGAGTCATGCTGGCATGTGTGCTAGTGCTGGTAGTTGCCCAGTTTGGCGGTGGACAGCCGAACGCGATCGCGTCTCAACTGCCAACCACAGAAACCATTGAGACGCTCCTGCCCCAGTCTGCCCAACTGATCGCCCAATCGTCTGAAACCCCCATCAAAACTGCAAAAAAAGTGGAAGCATCTAAAAATTACGTCACAACTGCCTCTGGTCTAAAGTATCTTGATATGGTTCAAGGCATGGGTGCTGCTCCGGTCAAAGGACAATCTGTGAGTGTGCATTACATCGGCACCCTAGAAGATGGCACCAAGTTTGATAGCTCTCGCGATCGCGGCGCTCCATTTAGCTTCAAAATAGGGGCTGGACAAGTCATCAAAGGCTGGGATGAAGGGCTT
>JBBSCL010000328.1:0-4692 GCA_038250345.1 Leptolyngbyales cyanobacterium | reverse complement strand
TTAGGCATCAACTTAAGAGCGAACTAATACCGCAAATTGCTAACGCGATCGCTTAAAAACTAGCGCCATGCGTCAGAAACCACTCTGACGCTTTTTAATGTGGATTTGTTGGGTGGCGATCGCCAATCTATCAACCAATAGAAAGACGTATCAC
Source organism: Leptolyngbyales cyanobacterium (assembly GCA_038250345.1). GTDB lineage: Bacteria > Cyanobacteriota > Cyanobacteriia > Leptolyngbyales > Leptolyngbyaceae > ULC077BIN1. The sequence goes on along the minus strand of JBBSCL010000328.1, from coordinate 4,538 downwards.
CCCATTGAGCAAAAAAAATTCAGCCTCTAGACTGATGAAGCGAACAGCTATTTCAAGTAAAAAAGAGGATGTAAACATTAACGAAAGAAATCAAGCCTTTCTTACCGTCGTTAAAGAGAAATTAGTGACGACAAGATTAAAGCTAAAGAATAGGAAGTTTTCTAATCGATTTATTTCTATCTTTGACTAGGTTTGACTGGTTTGTAGAAACTTCACATATATCCATGGGAGAACTTATCATGAACTTTATCCGTACTCGTTTAAACCAATCCATTCGTACAATACTAATTGCTTTCACCTGTGCGATCTTACTTCTTTCAACCGCTTTCCCAGCTTTAGCTGGTGGTAAAACCGCCCCTGGCAATATGACTGCCCCTAGCAATATGACAAAAGGGGAAGCTCCATTGAACGACATCATCGACAAATCGCAAGATGTGATCCAAAATGGCATTCCTTCCATGGAAGACGTTCAAAAGGAAGCAAACAAAGGATTAAATGAAGTGCAAGGCAGCGCAGATAGGGACAAAATGAGCCGTCCTAGCAACTCGCGCAAAGCAGTTTCAATTGAAGAGCGAATCAAGACTGGGCTAGAGAAAGCTGAAGGAAAAAACTAACTGCGATAGTCCTATCTAATAACAAAACCGATTGAGGTTACTAAATCATAGCTACAGATGCTTTTGCACTCTGTAGCTTTTTGCTTTCTCTACCAGTAGTTCGGGTTGCTTAAGCGATTCTAAAACAACGTATTTTCAATGTTTAGTGAGTGGTCAATTCTAAAGCTAATACGGTTTTTGTCCTACAAAATTTCCCGGTGGATCGTAATTGCAAACCCACACTTCTCGATTGTTGCCGCGTGCCATGCCGCAACCCACTTGTTTAGTGCTACGCCAGACAACTTGCGTGTAGTGCCCGCACATTTTGCCCGGTTTACAGGTATTCGCCTTGTAGTTGTAATCGCTCACTTCCTCGCCCCACATTTTTACCACGCGCTCTGGACTCAACTGTTGCCCAGATGCAGATGCCAGATTCTCTCCGTAGCGAGAGTTTGGACGATGATCAAAGCGGTTTTCTTTCAAAAGTTTAGCTGCCCATTGTTGAGCAACGGTTGCTAACTGAGGCGACCAGGTTACAGCAGAAACTCCGGTTCGTTTACGCCAGTCGTTGTGAGCATTGAGCATCTGCTGAACACCTGCTTGACTGGATACGTCATACACCGTCGTGGCAAGCCCGTCTTTTTTTGCGCTGTTCAAGGATTTAATCCGGTCAACCCCAACCCCTTTCTCGGTGCTGCCGCTCTGGGTATATTTCACGTCGTAACGCACACCTGATTGGCTATTCCAGGCATAGCCGATCAGTAAGGCTTCTTGCCATTGGTTACCCTGACGCACATAGACAGGTTTACCATCCAGCGGAAACGGTAATGATGGTTTTTGGGCGATTCCCGTGAGGGCTCCGCTTTGCGGAATCGCGTTTGGGATAAATTTAATCCCTGCTAACACTCCATTGGCTGGAAGAGTAGGGTTGATGTAAGCGGCTAATAGACCAACCGCGATCGCTGTAGCTAACGAACTATATCGTTGTGGAATCATCTTGTTGCCTACCGCAAACGTCTTGTTCTTTTGAGTATGCCCAAGTGTTTTAAGTTCCCTACTCAGCAGAAACTTTTTGTTCAGTCACCAAGGTTAAACTGAGCCATTCCCCTTTGTCGCTATAGCTGCGAATCATTCGCTGGCGCAAATTGGGCTGAATTAGCCAGCCTACTTCTAGGAAAAAAGCTTCTCCTGATTTGATTTGGATTGGACAGTTTGATGATGCGCCATTGGGCAGTAGAACCACCTGAACGGGCTGAACACTCTGGGTGAACGTCAGCCGATTTCCGTCAATCTCCGCCACAGAAGCGATCGCTTGGTCAGATGCGCCCGATCCGAAAGACAACCGTTGCAGCAGGCGATCGCCCTCTCGCTGAATTTGCAGCCTGCTCGAAAAAGTGCTGGGTTCTCGCCAATCGGGATACAGCGTCGTAGCTTCTCCGTTCCAGATGCCGACTAGATTATCGACAGTCAATGGGGCAAGGTCTGAAGTCGTCGTTCCAGCCCGATGTTCTCGGATGAGGGTGACGCGATCGCACTGGCTTTGTCGATTGAACAGTTGCACCAGTCGCAAGCGGCGATCGCCATAAATCAAGCCTAACTCTGCGCCAAATTCTGAAAACGGAGCAAACTGAAGCGATCCTTGAGAAAATGCGCCATCTTCAAAAAAGAGGATGCCGCGACCCAGAGTGCTGTATTCCAAAACTTTTTCATTGGGTTCTGGAGTGAGGCGACGAATAATTTGGCGGATGGTCTGGTTGTCATTCAGCCCTTCTAAGGAAACAACCGTCGGCGTATCCTCCATTTCGTCTCCCTGCGCCGAAAAGCGAGTAAATGAACCCTGCCACTCTCCCAAATTTTGAAGTAAGCAGTTCCATTGAGTCATAGCTACCTCGTGGCGATTGTGCGAACGGCAAACAGGCTGCCCATCACCCCAACGGAGCTACCTAAACCCAATAGGATAACCGCGAGAAATAGCGTTTGGAAGGGGCTAACCTGTAACCCATTGGTGAGGAATTGGACAAATTCTGGCTGTTGGGCGAGGAGGCGATTGAGAAATTGTTGCAAAGTGGTCAGCAGGCTCCAAGCGATCGCGGCTCCGACCACGCCAAAGACGATACCTTGCAAAATAAACGGCAGATAGATCCAGCTTGTGGTAGCACCGACCAGTTGCATTACTTCAATTTCGCGCCGTCGTGCCATGACGATCAGGCGAATAGTAGTGGTAATCACCGCGATCGCGGTCGCGGTTAATAGGGTGACTACCACCAAACTAATCCACTTCAGCCCTTGATTAAGCTGAGCCACTCGTTTGACGGCTTCGTCTACAAATATCACCTCATCCACTCCCGGTAGCTGTGAGAGCTTTGCTGCCAAAACAGGCACACTAGCAGGAGATTTCGCTTTCACCTTGAGTTCGTCAACCAGCGGATTTCCTTCCAGTTGTTTCGTGGCACCATTGATTTCTGAGATGCCCAATTCCTTAATTAATCCCGTCCAGGCTGCTTCCTTAGAAATAGCTTCCACTGCCGCCACTTCTGGCATTGCCGCAATGCTCGGTTGCAAATCAGCCGCCTGTACGCCCGTATCGAGATAGGCAGACACTTCTAGCTGGTTGCCAAATTGATTGAGCAAGCCTTCAAACTGCCAGGACGCTTGCAGGCTAATGCCAAATAAAAACAGCAGTACCGCGATCGTGCTGATAGCCGCCCAGTTCATCCAGCCGCCGCGCCGCAAACCCAACCAGGTTTCGCGCAGCAAGTAGTCGGTTTTTGTGAAAATTTGAGGCATCGTCACACTTTATCCTGTGGTCAGCGATCAACCTAAAAAGAGTTGTGGTCTACGCTAAACGAAGATGGGGCGATCGTCAATAGATTAACCAGATTTAAGCGGCAAAGGTACGCAACCATTAAATCAGCCATTAAAGGTTTAACATCGGTTTCGGCTAGGGGCGCTTCTTGTGGGTGCCCTCAATCACAGCGGGCAGGCACAAGACCCGCCCCTACAGTTGATTGGATGATTTTAATGGTTAGGGAGAGGGCGATTTTTCTGGAGTGGGAAACGCCACCGTTACTACAGATCCAGGCTTGCCAAGCGCTTTTGCTTCACTTTGGTTAAAGGAAGCAACCACTGCACCGGCATTTCCCGCCACGATTAAAATACTCTTCTTCGCTTTCCAGGTTCGCTTTTCACCCTTGTCTAACGAGCCTTCATAGGCAACTTTGCCATCGACCGAAACTTCTAGCCAAGAGCGATCGGTCAAATTCAGGTCTACTTGCACGGGCGATCCTGCTGTTAAGGTTGCGTCTTTAACGCTAGGTACGGCGGATGCACTAGGGTCAGGCGTGGAAGGCTTTTTCGGCGAAGATGAGCCTGATGACGTAGCGGGAACGTTGGTTGCAGTGGGATTAGTCACAGCATTTTGTTGAGGCTGGTTTAGTAGGCTAAAGGCAAGTGCGCCTAGGGCAAGTGCGGCAATGCCTGCTCCTAGCCAAGGTAAGAAGGATAAACCAGTTTGGGGCGATCGCTCTGGGCGTGGGCTGCGATCGATTTGCCGTTCGGCTCGTTGTTGGGTTTGTGGCTCTACTAATAGCGGGGCATGACGTGGAGCCGATACAGCAAGCTCAGGTTGCATCTCAGGCGCAGTATGAGCCAATGAAGCAGGTTCAACATCAAAGGCATCAGCAATCATCATGCCATCCAACCCCAAAGCATCTGCATACCGACGAATAAACCCTTTGATATAAACCGGTTCTGGCAAGATGTCTAGCTGCGCTGATTCTAATGCCTGCAAAATACGCTGCGGAATATAGGTTTGTTTGGCAATCTTTTCAAGGGACATCCCTTGATGTTGACGTTGCTGATATAAATACTCAGCAATTTCCTTCAATTGCTCAACCTGCGTGGAATCCAAACCCTTCATAAATCTTTTGCGCTCCTGAGAAATCT
>JBBSCL010000327.1:0-4694 GCA_038250345.1 Leptolyngbyales cyanobacterium | reverse complement strand
CTTGGCTATTTGGCATTACCGATCGCAGCATTGCCTGTTTTTCCGATGGTTACCTTTCCGCCCTAGACATCACTCAACTCTTTACCGCCTCTTTCTTTTTCGTTAGCTGGCTTCTCCTTAAACCCCTGCCCCCCTTAGATTAAAGGCATTCAGGGTCAACCTCTAGCAGCCAAGCACTAGATAGATTTCCTTACCGATCGCCCATCGCCTCTAGCCCTCAACTCCGACTTTTTCGTTAGCATGGGCAGCAGAGAAAGTGCGGCAAGTAGGCTAAATGCAAATGTTACAGGCAAGAGATCGCCGCCACTTAGGGCAGTGTGACCGCTGATGCCAAGCCAACTGTAGGCAAAAGTTAGCGGAATCAACCCTAGAAAAGTGCCACAAGTGTAAGTCTTGAGGTCAATTGGGGTCAATCCAAACAGAAAGTTGACCAGGCTAAAGGGTGATAGGGGAGTAAATCGGCTTGCTACCACTAAGGTAAAGGGCTGCTCTGCGATCGCTTGATTGAGCCGCTGTAATAAACTCAAATGTCCAAACTGACGGATGAACCAATTGTGCAGCAGCGATCTCGCAAGCAAAAACGCCCCCATTGCGCCAAAAGTGGCTCCTAGCAACGACCAAACCGTTCCCCAAACTAACCCGAAAACGGCTCCACCAACCAAAGACATGACATTACCGGGAAAGCCTAAGCTGGTCGCTATCGTAAACAAAAGTACAAAGAAAAAGGGAGCATATTGCCCCTGTTGGCGAACAATATCAACTAGCAGGGCTTCATTACAAAGCACTAGCGCTTGACTGAGAAAGTACAGCGCTAACGGGATTCCCGTACCAAACGCTGCCCATATCCATCGTTTTTGAGATTTCCTAATTTGCATAGTCACTAAAAATCCTCACTCCACCGATTTGTACACTCTAATACGACGAGCTGCGGGATTAGTATTTCTACGCAGCAAGAAGTTGAAAACCAGAAGGAACTACAATTTCTACACCCAATAAGTTTGCAGTTCCGGCTTCATTAAGGTAGAAGAGTTCGTTATTCTGGAGCAGTGCCATTGTTGAGTGTGACTATGAGTTTATTGTTGCGATCGCCCTATATGTTCCCTGTCTTAAAACTAGTGCGTCGCTGCTGCGTGTTGTTATTAGTAGGATTGCTGAGTTGGGGAATTGCACCAAAAGACGCGATCGCGCTGACTGAAACTCCACCCGCTAAATCCACGGCTGCATCGATTCAGCCCTATCTTGATCGGGTCATCCAAAAAGTAACCGAGTTTCGCTTAGAAAATGGCATGAAATTTTTGGTGTTAGAGCGGCATCAAGCACCAGTCATTTCATTCATCACCTATGCCGATGTCGGCGGAGCCGATGAACCCGACGGTCAAACGGGCGTTGCTCACTTTCTAGAACATCTTGCCTTCAAAGGCACCAGCCAAATTGGCACCACAGACGCGATCGCCGAAAAACCCTTGTTGGACAAACTAGACCAACTTTCAGAGCAAATTCAGGCGGCAACTGCCAAAGGTGAAACGCAAACATCCCAAGCGCTGAAGGCAGAATTTGCCAAGGTCGAAGCGGAAGCGCTCAAACTGGTGAAGCAAAATGAAATGGGGCGAATTGTAGAACAGTCAGGTGGCGTAGGGCTAAATGCAAACACGTCTACGGATGCCACCCGCTACCTATTCAGCTTTCCATCCAACAAGCTAGAACTATGGATGTCTCTCGAATCAGAGCGGTTTTTAGATCCGGTATTTCGCGAATTTTACAAAGAACAAAATGTCATTTTAGAAGAGCGTCGCCTCCGCACGGACAATTCCCCAATTGGGCAAATGGTGGAAGCTTTCTTGGATACAGCGTTTATAAAACACCCTTACCATCGCCCAGTGATTGGCTACAACAAAGACATTCGCGGCTTAACCCGGCGAGATGTCACCCGGTTTTTTGATCAATATTATGTGCCGAATAACTTGACGATCGCGATCGTCGGTGATGTTAACCCAACCGAAGTAAAGCGATTGGCAACTACCTACTTTGGACGCTACAAGGCTCAGCCAAAACCGCCACAAGTCACTGTTACTGAACCACCGCAAACCGAAACTCGCGAGGTCACAATCTCGTTAAAGTCTCAGCCGTGGTATCTGGAAGGCTATCACACCCCAGCATTCCGCGATCCAGATTATGTGATCTACGACATGATCGGCAGCATTCTCAGCAGTGGGCGCACCTCTCGCCTCTACAAAACGCTGGTCGAACAGCAGCAAATCGCGTTGACTGCCCAAGGGTTTACGGGGTTTCCGGGCAACAAATTTCCCAGTGTGATGTTGTTCTATGCGCTCACGGCTCCAGGGCATACGGTCGATCAGGTAGCGGCATCGCTTCGCACCGAAATCGATCGCCTGAAAACTGACCTGGTTTCCGCCGAAGAACTGGAGCGCGTTAAAACTCAGGCACGAGCCGGGTTGCTGCGATCGCTCAACTCCAATATGGGCATGGCACAAGCACTATTGGAATATGACGTGAAAACAGGCAACTGGCGCAATTTATTCAAGGAACCTGATCGGATTGCTGCTATCACCGCGATCGATGTTCAGCGTGTCGCCAAAAACACCTTCACTCCCCAAAATCGTACTATTGGTAGATTGCTACCGAAAGAATAAGTTCACTATTTCAGTAACAATCCCGTAATGTTTGGCATCATAAAAGAGATAAGATAGCTCCGCCTATATTTTGTGCCCCTGATCACAGGTGACACGGTTGGGCTACAAACTCAGACATATTGGAAACTACGTGCAATCAAATTCTGTTCTCAATCCAGTGGCTTCTAAAGCCCCGATTTCTCGAACTGCCGATTTGCCGTTTACGCTTCAAGATTTGAAAGCTGCGATTCCGGCTTACTGTTTTGAACCTTCAGTTAGCAAATCACTCGCTTACTTTTTTCTAGATATTGGCATGATTGCAGGGCTATACGCGATCGCCTATCACCTCGATTCCTGGTTCTTCTTCCCGTTTTTCTGGCTCATGCAGGGCACCCTATTTTGGTCGCTGTTCGTTGTTGGGCACGACTGCGGACATGGATCTTTTTCTAAAATCAAATGGCTGAATAGCTTGGTTGGACACCTTGCCCACACGCCAATTTTGGTGCCCTACCACGGTTGGCGGATTAGTCACCGCACCCACCACGCCAACACGGGCAATATCGACACCGATGAAAGCTGGTATCCCACTTCAGAATCGACCTACGAGCAGATGACCTGGTACGAAAAGCTGTTCCGGTTTAATTTGCCGCTGCTGGCGTATCCGATTTACCTGTTCCGGCGATCGCCCGACCGTGAAGGCGGTTCCCACTTCTTACCCAGCAGTTCGCTATTTCGTCCTTCAGAAAAGTGGGATGTGTTGACCAGTACGGCGGCAATTTTGGGCATGGTCGGCTTTTTAGGCTGGCTCACCTACACCTGTGGCTGGCTATTTTTAGTGCAGTACTACGTTGTGCCCTATGTCATCTTTGTCATCTGGTTGGATCTAGTCACCTTTTTGCACCACACCGAATCCGACATTCCCTGGTATCGCGGTGATGACTGGCATTTCCTTAAAGGTGCCCTCTCCACCATCGATCGCGACTATGGCTTCATCAATTTCATTCACCACGACATTGGCACCCATGTGGCGCATCACATTTTCTTGAATATGCCTCATTACCACCTGAAAGCGGCAACTGAAGCCATCCAACCCATTCTGGGCGATTACTATCGCAAATCCGATCAGCCAATCTGGAAAAGCTTTTTCCGCTCTCAGAAAGACTGTCAGTTTGTGCCAGATGAAGGCTCTGGAGTGTGCTATCAGCCGAACCTCAAAATCCAGTAAGGATTCAGCCCTTTAAAAAAGCGGATGCGAAGGATGTTATTGCCTTCCCATCCGCTTTTTTGATTACGCTAGTCAGTCAAACCATAAAATCAAATGGATGACGATGAAACAGCCCGATGAATGCGTCAGTTTGCAAGAGATTCGCGCAGAAATTGACTGGATTGATCAGCAGATTATTACGGCTCTGGGTCAACGGTTTGCCTAGGTGAAAGCGGCGGCTCCATTTAAAATGGATGCTAATAGCGTGAAAGCTCCAGAGCGACTGAAACAAATGCTGCAAGAGCGGCGCGAATGGGCAAGTTCAGCCGGGTTAGATCCAGACGCGAACTGACAAGTCAGCGCAAGCTATCGCCCAGTTTTACGAGGCTTTGATCCATCACTTCATCGCAGCAGAAATGCAGCATTGGCAAACTACGCAAGCAAAGCAAAATGGGATTGATCTTGAATAGGTCGTTCACTGGGGCGATCGCTCGCGGCGCATCCACAGATTTTGCGCTTACTCAGCAGATTTACATAAGGGTGACAAGCTTACTGCTTGGAGATTGCTTGATTTCGGCGAATTCGGCATCAATGATGGCGATCGCTTCAGTTTCGGTCGTGACCTGGGGATGCTGGGTTTGGAGTTGGGTCAGGAGGATTCTCAGGTCGGCAACTGTCTCTTGCACTTCGGGTTCTGCGGCGTAGCGGTGTTGGATGCCGATGACGGTTCCAGGATTGTGCTCAATGATTTGGCTAGATTGGGTGTGGATGTGTATTTGGAGGGTTCAGACATCGGTTTTACTGGGGGTTAAGTGGCTTCTGTGTCGGCTTGGAATTTTTCGATAATGGCGCAAATTTCG
>JBBSCL010000326.1:0-4704 GCA_038250345.1 Leptolyngbyales cyanobacterium | reverse complement strand
CGCTATGTCTACTGTGTCTATGTTCCTTAATGCACCGTTGTGTTTACACAGTTTCTGACTAAAGTCTTTCTCAATATTGCCTCCCTAATCGGCTTGAAGTGGCTCGATCGACCTGTCCTGTTAACGTTCGCGCTCCAAAGACCAAAACGATCAGGGCAGCAATGATGATGAGCAACGCTGTGGCGATCGCATAAGGTCGCAAGCTATTAGCATCACTGGGTAAAATTGGAATCACCCACGCCCAGCCATTTACCGCCGTATGCAGCAAAATCGACATCAAGATGCTGCCGGATGTGTTGTTGTAGACCCAGGTGAACAGAATCGAAAGAGCGATCGTATTCAGCAAAAACAAGCCAAACGGCAACTGATGTTGCACTGCGCCGGATATGAAAAATAGCGGTAGATGCCAACACACCCAAATGATTCCGAGAATTACACTTGACCAAAAGGCGCTAAACTTTCTCTGAAAAGCGGGTAAAGCATATCCGCGCCAGCCAAATTCTTCTCCCAGTGGACCGCCAGTCAGCATGACTAGGAAAAAATTGCCGATCGCTAGCCCCCAGCGCCCAGTAGCCTGAGAGTTTGGCAATGCTCCACCCAAGATCCCATGCAGTCCCAAAGCTACCAAATAAATCAGAGCAGGTAATGTCCAAACAACGACAAACCAGCGCCAATTGACCCGCCACCGAATTCCTCGTTTGAGCAAAGCCCGAATGCCCACTTGACCGGATTGCCACCCTGTCACGCCAAAGGCTGCAATCGTTGGACCGAAGCCTGCAACGATACTCAATGCAGGATGCGTTAGGACTGCAAGTTGCCAAAACAACCATGACCACACAAAACTAACGACAAAGTAAATCCATAATGCAGCACTGTTTTGCTTGGGAGTCGTTGAATCAGACCGCATAGCTCTACCTAAAAAAACGCTGTAAAGGTCATTCGATCGACTTGATTTGAGTTATTCCAAGATTGGCGGTTGTGCCTTACCCAATTTCCAGGTGAGGAGCGATCCCAAGCCCAGCAGACTGACAACAGACACCACAATTCCGCCGATAAATGGAATCAGGGCAAGTACTGTGACTATCAGCAACCCAATCAAGAATTGTTGCAAGCTGCTTCGCTGTTGGTGTAGTCTCTCTGGGAGAGAATCGCTGACTCGTTGACCGATGAATAGTGAAATTCCCAATGCCCCAACCAATGATGATAGGCTCACCATCACGCTAAGGAGTGGAATCAATGGAATGCCAATTAGGGTGATTGCCAGAAAAATAGTCAGGGCAACAAAGGCAAACACTGCCCCGATTCCCCATAATGCGCTTTGACCTGGATATTGGCGCACGGTGGCTGCTAAATTCGGCAGAAAAGGGGGTGCGGTTCGCAGCAAGATTATGCCAAGAATGGCACCGACGATCGCTGAAAAAATCCGAACACTGGCGTGAAAGAAATACATCGGCAAAAAATAGTTGCGATCGCGATGCATTTCCATCATGCCTGGTTCATCAGAGCGACCGTTGAATGTGCCGTTTGAGCCGCCAATGGTGGCTCCTTCTGCTTGCACGACTTTGCCCCCGATCGCATAGGCATCGCCATCTACCCGTGCACCTTGCTTAAGAATGACATCTCCACCAATGGCGATCGCGGTTTGTGTCACCCGTCCATTGGGTTGGACAATCGTTGAGCCACCAATGGCGATCGCATTTTCTACAACCTGTTTTTCTACAACCGTGACACTTCCGCCCAATCGAATCAGATTGGTATTATTAATGTTGAGATCAGTCTGTGCGATTGCATTTCCGGCAAACAGAAATACTATCGTAGAGATAAAGGCGATCGTCAACTGCTTCCAGTTCATGGTTAAAACTCCTAATTTTCTTTTACAATCTCGCCAGATCGATGAGGCGATACTTGAAGAGCTTCCGTTTTGATTAAAACCACGCAGCACCTAATCTACTGACAACCAGAAAATCCGGTTTCAGAGGAAGGGTTCCTCGATCAATCTCCCTGATTACAAAAACGCTTTAATGGCTGCATCAAGTTTTACTTTGATGGCTTTGTCATGATGCAGAATGGGTGGGATTTCGCGATCGATGCCCAGCAGTTCATAGACCGCCATCTGCGCTGCCCGGATGGAATACTCGACCGTAAAGACGACGTCATCGGGGATCTCGACAAACTGGCTGACAAAGGCAAGGTTCTTGGAATTCTTTGGCACAGGCAGCGGTCTGTCCCTATATGCGCGCGGCATGAACATGCTCGTGATGTAGGGCATACGGCATGGAATGCAGGTGGCAGACGCGACAATATCCTGATCAAAATTCAGATGACCGCAAAGCTCTTGCAGGATGTCTTTCCCGTTACAGTCGGACATCGCTTTGGGCACGAAATTCCCAATTCTATCCGGGTGCAGTGCATACCCCCAGAACACCTGGACATCGGCGGGTTGGTTGATGAAGTGGGGTTGATACGCCAGCACGATCGACATCAGCCAACTGGAATCTTTGAATGTGACCAGACCGCCAGTGCCAGCCTGATTGCCAGAGAACGCTTCCATCCGGTCAAAAAAGGCAGTGTCCCTGAGCGTCACCGTAAAAGACTCCCAGAACGATTCGGGAATGCTGTTATTAAACGCCGCCGGGTTGCCGAATGCAGGATCACTAGCCGCCAACTTTTCCCATAAAGCCCAGCCACCACTGTCTTGCTTGGTCAGGCGTTGGGGCGCACTCGTCATCGACCCAAAGCTCGATGCATCGGTCATCGAACCATTTTGAAAAAACACCAGATCGTCAGCAGCGATCGCGATCGTTTCCTCTTTGCCATCGCGTCTGCACTGGATGCCTTTAACGACGATCGTCCTGTCTTCAGTTTCAAGATGGAAGTCTGTCACTGTACAATTGGCGACTACTTTGACACCCTGCGCCTCCAGCCAACTCAACAGCGGTCGTACCAAGGAATCGAATTGATTGTAGACCGTGCGCTTAACACCCGCCAGGGTTTCAATCCGTGAGAACTCCATCATGAAGCGATGAAGGTAACGTTTGAATTCAACTGCGCTGTGCCAGGGTTGAAAGGCAAACGTCGTTGACCACATGAACCAAAAATTGGTCTGAAAAAAGGGCGGCGATAGCCAATCGGTAATACAACTGGTGCCCAGTTTTACTTCATCAGCCTCGGTCAGTTTGAGCAGCTCGATCCGATCCTGCATCGAAAAGCCCATCGACTCGACATCAAGCTTGACCCGATTTTGGTCTATAAGCCGCGCTCTGGAATGGGATTTGTGGCGCTCATTGAAGGCGATCGTCTCCTCAAATACCGTCTTGCCCGGAGACGTGATTGAAGGGATTGATCGGAACAGACCCCAGGTGCATTCATAGTTGTCGGTCGTTAGCATTCTGCCACCGCGTAGGGTGTAGCCATCCGTGGGATTACCACCACCATCAAGGCTCCCGCCCAGGACTGGCATCGCTTCATAGATTGTGATGTTACCACCTGGGATTCTGCCATCGCGGATCATGAAGGCGGCGGCGGCTAAGGAACCAATTCCGCCACCCACCAGATATGCCTTGCAGTCAGAGGCATTGGATGGGCTGGATGTTACAGGGCGTGCGATCGTTGGTTGCTGTGTCATATTTAAGTCTCTGTGTTCTCTACGTGGTTTGGATTGGAGCCGCGTAGAACGCCCGCGCCTGTGCCAACAACTGGTCTTCGCTCATGTGTTGCTCGTTGACTACGACCGTTCCAATAACGTGCCGAGCGATATCGGGGTGGTGGTGTTTGAGTTCGTCCATCAGATAGTTCATTGCGCTGCTGGCTCCGGTCGAGCTACCAAACATTAAAATCTTCTCTGCGCCCCTCAGCGTCTGTGCTACCGCCTCATAGAAGGATTTGAGTTCTGGCTGGCGCTGACCGTTAGACTCGTCTTCCACCTTGTGCAGGTGGCGGTGAGAGCCGTCTGGGTCGTAAGGCGTGATGCGCTCGGGCACTGAGCCATGCAGCTCGGTACTGTAGATTCGGGCTTCGCGATGATCGATTACGACTAGCAGGTGCCCACCTTCGGCAACTGTCGCCTGGGTGGGTACAGCGGAGCGCTCAAGGAAATGGCGAATCTCCATCAGTTCATGGATGTTAGACAAATCTTTGTGCTTCGAGGGGTGAATGGTCAACGTCTCGCCATTCCGCGTAAATCTCAGATTGCCGTTATGTTCCTCCTCAACTTCAGAGATCGAGTTGAGCATCGATCGCACGTCGCGCCACTGAAGGTTGCGGGCTACCGGGTGCTGAAAGATAGCGTTGTAAGTAGTTTGATGAACCTGGGACATCTGCGTTTCCATTAATCTCTCCTTGGCATCGCAGAGGTAGCTATCAGTGATCGACTTGCGTTAAATCAGCCAAATCTGCTTGTCTACCACTTTGAGCGATCGCTATTTGAGTTAGTGCGTGAATTATACAAATTTTCACAAGGAGATTTCTAACATTTAGACGAAGATCTATCTTAATGATTAGTGTGAACGATGGATAAACTAGTTTAATTGAAGTCGGTAGGTGGTACTTGTCGATCGCAGCACCATCGGATTTTGAATATTAAATCATGTCTACTGCAACCGACTTTAAAGATTACTACGCTATTTTAGGAGTTAGCAAAACTGCAACTGCTGAAGAAATCAAACGCGCCTATCGCAAACTTGCCCGTAAATATCATCCTGATGT
>JBBSCL010000325.1:0-4709 GCA_038250345.1 Leptolyngbyales cyanobacterium | reverse complement strand
TTGATCCAACCTTTCACACGGTGGGTAAGGCGAACACTCAAACCATTGAGCGCAAGCATCTCACCTTACGCACCAGAATTAAGCGACTCGCTCGCAAAACCATTTGCTTTTCTAAGTCAATCTGGTTACACGATGTGGTCATTGGACTGTTTATCATACGCCTTCGGCGGAGCAAAGCTCTACGCTATGAATTTGGCTTGATGGTGTAGGAGTCATCGACAGGTCTAGAACATGACCGATTTTGCAGGGGTATGGTGAAGTGGCAAGCGATCGCACTTTTACACTAGAAAGCATTGGGTTTACTGGCGAACTTGCTACGCTTTACGAAGATGCGATCGCTTGATTGCTGCCATCAATGGGTCGCAACCTCCAAACTAACCTTCTCAACACAACGGTCTTCACCTGAAATAGGACAAGCTACAGATTTCTCTCCAGACCAGTCGGTAAATGTGTTTTCATCCTTGTAGTGTCGAGGTGTTTGTAGCATTGTTTGCCATGCTTTACCAGCATCCATCAAATTAAACCGCTCTGGATAGTGAGTTTTCAGCAGCGCTTGAACCGTTGGATAGTGGTCTGAGCTTAAACCTGGAAAAATATGATGCTCTGTATGATAAGAAAAGTTGAAATGAAGCAAATCGAATAGCTTGGGCACTCGAATTGACAAACTATTCACCAGCACATCATTGGTACTCGTCATGCGACACGCCATATGATTCGTGTAGATGTAAAACATTACGCCAGCGTAGCCAATCCAAATGGGCAAGAAATAGCTCAGCAGTAGCTTCACAGGCTGAAATTCTAGATAAGCTAGCAGACTCAAGTGAAGTCCTAGAATCGCCAAGAACTCTAGCGCGATCGCCCGCCGCTCTTTGTTGCTGACCTGAAAGGCAACCACAGGATACTTAGTTTCGCCATCATTAAACAGCAACACTGAAGTGAGATTGCGAAATGCATGGACTCCCCACGCGTGAGCCATGCCAATTGTTAATAGGATAGGATTTACTTCAGCCGAAGGAACAAACGCATTCTGAATCCATTTTCCCCAAGTGTTGGGTTGAGAGTGCAGATAGTTGCGATCGGGGTCTTGCAAAGAATTAGTCTTGCCGTGATGTTCGCGGTTATGCACTGCTTTCCACAAAGTTGGCGGCATCCATCCCAGGGTTAGACCCAACAAACTGATAACTCGCCTGACCCACGGATTGCTAATTGCGCGGCTGTGCATGACATCGTGAGTGCTAAACAGAAGCACAATCACGCTGTTTCCCATCACCAATGCCAATGGCAAATAGAGCCAGAGAAAATACCACTGCCAGCGATCGAGATCGGCAGCGATCGCCCAACCTGCAAATAAAATTGCTAAATTAATCAGCAAAATCCAGGCTTTATCTGGATTCGGTAAAAATGCTTCGGCAGGAAGTAAGGGACGCAGTTTTTTTGCGTAGTCTGCCTGGGTCATCCAAGTTTCTTGGTCAGTGGAACTCATAAATCTCTGTAAGTTCCTTTGAAGAGTAATTGCATTGTTTTTGAGAAATCTTTGAGTAGTCTTTGATTAGTTTAAAGGTCACTTTTATTAAAAGCTTTCTTACTTTTAGTGAAAACTAAACTTATGTCAACCATAGCGTCGCCGTAGACTAATTTCACCCTCACATGGAGAGATATTTGGTGCAAAAAGTCTGAATAAATATATCCTGGCACCATTCGGCTGAGCGCACCTTGATTGAGCGATCGCCGAACGTCTGATGTCGAATCCTCAAGCCTGACATTTAGCACCTGAAACCTGTCTCAGCCAAGGTATACTTTATGGCTTCAGGTGCCGCTATATTTACGCAGTCAAGATTTACGCAGTCAAGCCATTGCCCTTTTTCAGCAGTTCCTTCAAAAACCAGCGGTGCTTTTGATGAACTTGCACTAATCGGGTATATAGATCCGCTGTGCCGATGTCGCCAGCATCCGCCGATGTATTTGCATCATCATGCATCTCGGCAATAATTTGCTCGTGGGTGGCGATCGCCTCTTCAATCATTTCGCGCACCGACATTTCAGCAGTGGAACCTTGAATCGAAGCGGTCGGCAAATAATCAGCCGGATTTGCCACAGGCTTACCATCAATCATTAAGCTGCGTTCTGCCAACTCATCAACCATGGCAAAGATCTCGCTGCCCTGCTCTTCAAATAGCAAGTGCAAATCGCGAAAGAGTGGACCAAAGGTGAGCCAGTGATATTTCTTGTAGTTGAGGTAGGCAACCAGCGCATTCGCCTGATTGCGATTGAGCGCTTTGACTAAGGCTGTTTGTGAAGCTTGCAGAGTGGTCGTCATAATATCCCCTTCAAAAATATCGTGATCTTCGACAGCTTATAAATATGGAAGCTGCACCGAACTTTCTAAATCATACTCGTTATGAGTACGTTTTGCAAGTAGACTGTCAGGATAGGTGCAAAATTGTTCGGCGACTAAAAAATGTCGGCAGGATCGGCATCTTGCACTTTGCGAACCGCGATCGCGCCCGAAATGATGCACATCGTCATTGCCAAACACAGCACTAGAATGGCGCGATCGGTTGTCATGGTAATCGGTAAAGAGGTCGCATTACGGGTCAAGTTATACAGTCCTAAAGACAGCAGAAATCCTGGAATAAAGCCCAAAATCGACAAGATCACCGCTTCTTGAAACACCAGCGTCAGCAAGTAAAAATTGCGATAGCCCATTGCCTTCAGCGTGGCGTATTCCGCTAGGTGATCCGTAATATCGGTGTAGAGAATTTGGTAGACAATCACTGTGCCCACCAAAAAGCCGATCGCCGTCCCCAAGGTGAAAATAAACCCGATCGCCGTACTGCTACGCCAATAATCTCGCTCAAACTCAATAAATTCTGCTTTTGATAACACCTTGACATCTTCAAACGGATCTTGCAAATCTCGCCGCATTTGTTTGAGTAAGCTATCTAAATCAGCACCCGGTTTCAACGTCACCATGCCCACATCAATCATGCCGCTAGTGCGACGACTAAAGATCCGGAGAAAATTCGTGTCGCTAGTGATGATGTTGCCATCGGCTCCAAACGATGCCCCTAGCGCGAATAGCCCACCAACCGTTAATCGCCGACCTGCCACTTCGGTGACCACTGGCTCACCTGTCGCAAACAGTTTAGGAATGGGACCAAATTCTGCCCGCGATTTTTCGTCAAATAAAACGACATCTGCCAGACGAATTGGAGTGAGATCGGGCACCAGTTCACGGCTAAAAATTGGTCTGGAGGGATCAAATCCAATCGCCAAAATGCCCCGTGTCCGCTGGTTCTCCGGGTTTTTCCACAGGGCAAAATCCAAGTAAATCGGACTGATGGACTCTACGCCGTTGTACCCAAGCGTTTGGTAGAGCCGTCGCTGCGAGAAATTTTTCATCGCAATCATAGAGGTTGATTGGGGGCTAATTAAAAAGATGTCTCCCTGTAGCTCTTTGTGCATACTGATGGAACTGTCAAACAGCGCATCTTGAAAGCCAAGCTGAATGAACATCAAAATCACCGCAAATCCAATCCCCGCTAGGGCAATCAGCAAGCGCATTTTCTCGCGTTTAAGCTGCAACCAAGCCAGAGGAATTGCAAACATGATGGATTCCTCTAGGGCTTAATGTTGACTTTGACTTGCAAATTCGTTAATCCAGAAACGGGCTGACTGTCGTCCAACCGAATTTTTACTTCCACCACGCGCACATCGGTATTGGCGGCAGGGTCGGTGTTTAACACGTCATTTTTGCGGATAGCAAGCCCAATTTGATCTACAACTCCAGAAATTTCGCCCGGAAACGCAGGACTGGTAATTACTGCTTTCTGTCCTCGTTTCACTTTTTGAATGTCGGTTTCATAAATTTCAGCGATCGCATACATCTGATCGGTTTTACCAATTTCTACTAGCCCATCGCTGCCGATTTGTTCTCCCTCACGGGCGTGGACTTTGATGATTTGCCCCGCAATCGGCGATCGCACCACTGCCGCCTCCAAATCTGCCTTAGAGCGCTGCATTCCCGCCATTGCCACACTTACCGATGCCTGCGCTTGCCGCACATCCGTTGGGCGCACTTCAGCCACGCTGGAGAGTCTTTTAACTGCCGCGTCATACTCGCTCTTTGCCTGATCTAACTCTCGTGCTGTTGCCTCTGCTGTCAGTTGCCGATTTCTCGCCTCCTGCTCAGAAACTGCCCCATCGCGAAATAACTTCTGGTAGCTTTGGGCTTCCCACTTTGCTGTACTCAACTTTGCGGCTAGGCGTGCAACACTCGCTCGCTGAGATTCTGCTGTCGCTTGCTGCGCTGCGATGTCGCCTTGTTTAGCACCCGCCTGCACTTGGGCTAATCGGCTCTGGGCTTCTTGCACTTCCGCTTGAGATTGCAGGGCTGCTGCCATTAGGCGATCGTACACATCCAGCACGGCGATCGGCTGCCCCGCTTTCACCTGTCCCCTTTCCTGCACCAACAACCGAGCGACCCGTGGGCTGCCAAACACGGGAACGGCAGACCCCGAAGTAGACGGTGCAGCAACCTTAACCACCTCGCCCTCTGGCTCCAAGCGACCCAGTGCGGTGATTGTATTAGCGGACTGTTCAACCGTTGGAGAGGCAGGCAATGAACCGGATTGGCTGGTGGATGAAGGGCGTAACGCCAAATAGATTCCCAATCCTGCCACTCCTAGCGCCGCAGCGACCAACACAGC
>JBBSCL010000324.1:0-4712 GCA_038250345.1 Leptolyngbyales cyanobacterium | reverse complement strand
GCTGCAATCAACGATTCTTGATCGGCTTCTCGCTCCCAGTTTGCATAAGAGTCAGAATTGGCAGCGGGTTCACGTTCCATCACAGGCTGAAACCCATTCCCACTAGACCCATAGGTCACCATTGCCACCCGATTAGTCACAGCTTGATTGGATGGGTCTGCAACTTCTGAAGACCGGAAGGGTCGCTGGTGACTAGCCGCTTCCGCATCGGGCAACTGCTCTAAATAGCTTTGTACATGCGGATCAGCAAAATATTCCTTGAGGACTACTTGACACTGTGCCAAATCTCGGAAGTGGGGAAACACTTCATCTTGAAACCAGCGCTCTGTATATAGGCAAAGCCCAGGCAGTAGATCAGGCGAGTCTTGAGAATGCTGACGGATAAACGCGATCGAGTCTTGCTCTCGACTCAGTTCCAACGCTTGACTGGCTTCCTCAGTTTGACCCAGCAACAGTGAACAGACCGCTTTTTCCAAGTTCACATCTTGGCGATCGCTGAGTCGAGTCAAATACTGCTTTGCCCGCTGCACCAACTCTGGGTAGTGATCGGCAAAGCCTCTTGCCAACAGCGCATACACTGCCAGATAGGTTGCCACTGCCGAAGGACGATTTGCCTCCCGCTCAAATAAGGACTGCTGCTCTTCCGCCGTCAGATAGGCGCGGATCTGCTGAATGAAACGCAAAAAATCATCTACATTCAGACCAGATTGATCATCCTTTGCCCCATCAATCCCGCTGCGATCTTGCAGCATTGCCTGTAACAGCCCAATGCCTTTACTCCGAGCATCTACCATTTCTTCCGAAGCTGCAAGTAGCTCTAACACGCGGTAGGGGCGCAACCGATATAAGTCAGATTGAATCTCTCCCCGCACATTTGCAAACAGTCCCTCTCGCAGCAAAAGCTGTTGACCGGTTTCGAGGGCTTCACTGGCGTTTTCATACTGAGTCTGCTGCCATTGCTCTCGTCCTAGTTCAAGACATGCCGACGCGACTGTCAGCACCACATCCGAAAAAACAATTGCAGGCTCTCCATATTGCCCTTCTTTTAAGCTGGCGGTTCCTCCAGCTAAAAAAGGTCTTCCCAACTTGAGGACAAGCTCATACTCTCCCAATTCTTGCAAGATCAACAGTGCGCCAATAAATTGAGGCTGCTCAATTTCGATGCTAGGCGCGTGGGGATCGATTTCGGCAATATCGGTTGCCCCTACATAGGCTGAAGGAGCGTGGGCTGAGAGGAGATCAGTCTCAGGAGAAAATTCATAGGTTTTGGCAAGAAAGCTAGTGTCATACCGCTGTCGATGTTCTGAATCGGACAACACGGCATAAGCTTGATCAATTAGTTGCTTCCGAGCGTTGATTGCCGCATCGGAATATTCTCGTCGGGGCAACTGCAACGTGCGATCGCGATGAGCCTGGCGCAACTGGTCGTTGGTCGCCTGAATGGGCAAGCCCAGAATTCGATAATAATCAAGCGGAATACGCACAGGAGACTTCCCCAACGGTAAGAAGCAAGTTAATATGGTAGCGTCTCACAGCATCCTGTCAAGATGCTAAACAGACGGATAGTTAATTGGTCGTGCTCACCTCATAAAGTGTAAGTTTACACCCCTAATAGAGTGGAAGCTTAACACCTACGATAAGCAAAATATTCCGGTCAGCAACATAAATTCTAGGAAAGTTGTTAAAGCATGTCTGAGGTCAAAACAACGCCCATGATTCAGGAAAGGATGATTCCCAGTTCGCCATCCGCGATCGTCACCATTACTAAACAAGAAGGGATGGTGCTTTATGAAGACATGATTTTAGGGCGTTTCTTTGAAGATAAATGCGCTGAGATGTATTATCGCGGCAAAATGTTTGGATTTGTCCACTTATACAATGGGCAAGAAGCCATATCTAGCGGAGTCATCAAAGCGATGCGCCCCGGCGAAGACTACGTTTGTAGCACCTATCGTGATCACGTCCATGCTCTCAGCGCTGGGGTTCCTGCGCGAAACGTCATGGCAGAACTATTTGGTAAAGCCACGGGTTGCAGCAAAGGGCGGGGTGGCTCTATGCATCTCTTTTCTGCCGAGCATCGCTTATTGGGCGGGTTTGCTTTCATTGGCGAAGGCATCCCTGTTGCCACTGGAGCTGCTTTTCAATCTAAATATCGGCGGGAAGTGATGGGAGATGAAAGCGCCGATCAAGTGACTGCTGCTTTTTTTGGCGATGGCACAACCAATAATGGTCAGTTTTTTGAATGCCTGAATATGGCAGCACTGTGGAAATTACCCATTTTATTCGTGGTGGAAAATAATAAGTGGGCGATCGGCATGGCGCACGATCGCTCAACCGCCCAGCCAGAGATTTATAAGAAGGCAAGTGTGTTTGGTTTGCCTGGAGTAGAAGTGGATGGTATGGATATCATGGCAGTCCATACTGTGGCTCAAGCAGCGGTGGCAAGGGCACGCGCTGGCGAAGGTCCGACTTTAATCGAGTGCCTCACTTATCGCTTCCGGGGGCATTCGCTGGCAGATCCAGATGAACTCCGCTCTAAAGCTGAAAAGGAACTCTGGTTTGCGCGCGATCCAATTAAAAAGTTTTCAGCTTATTTAATTGAACAAAACTTGGCAACCTTAGAGGATCTAAAGGCGATCGAAAAGAAAATTCAAGCACAAGTTGATCAAGCTGTTGAATTTGCGTTGGAAAGCCCAGAGCCTGATCCTGCCGAACTGTATCGATATATTTTTGCCGAAGACTAGAAACGACCCAGTGAGCTTGTCTTCTAGTAAGTGCCGCCAAGGATGTTGTTACAGTTCAGTTACAATAAGGTGAATCATCTCAGATTTCTAGTACGTTTATTTTTGGCTTAATAAACTGCATCTCTTTCAAGAGACAGCGAGTTAACAGTCGATAGGCAGAAATTCTGTTCCGCATGGCAAGGGCAGAGTTACCGTGATACCTTAATGGATGGCATACGTACTCAACAAAGCAACACATTAGAGCAACCCCTCAATTTGTTCAGCGATTTATATCTTAAGTCTTGCGTAACAGTCATGCGATCGCAGCTTTGTTTAATTAACGCAACCAACAAACTTGTGAGTCATCATGGTTTTGCTTTAGAAGACTGCATTTAAAGTATTTGTTTAATGCAAAAAATAGTTTGGTCAGGTTTTGGGTGTATGCATTACTGCATGATGTCTCGCGTTAACAGAAAAAGTTTGTTTAGTTAATATCCAAGTCTGGAGGTATCTTCAATGTCCGTTCGTCTATACATAGGCAACTTATCGGAAGAGCTAACTCGTCAAGAGCTTGAGGAGGTTTTTGTAGAATTAGCGGATTCAATTTCTACCAAGCTGATCACTGATCGAAAAACGAACAAGTGTAGAGGCTTTGGCTTTGTGACCGTTAAAACAGATGAAGAGGCAGATGCATTCATCGAAAAGTTTAACGGACATGTGTTAAATGACAACCCGATCAAAATTGAGAAAGCGTTACCTCGAACCAAAGAGAAAGAGGATGATTTGCAGCCTGCTGCTGATACGTCTGTTCCCGCACCTAGTGCAGCGCGTAAAGGCGGTGCTGGAGTGAAGGGAGCTAATGCTAAAGCCCGCAAAGGTGGAACCGCTAGCCCTGATTTAGAAAGTGTCCAGCCTGATCCTCGATGGGCACAAGATCTAGAGAAACTAAAGCAGCTTTTGGCTGCTCAAACCACTAATTCGTAGCTGCGATCGCAGTCAATGCCTCTCTAGACATTCCCCAATTCGATTGGCTGCAATCCCAGCTATTTCACGATTGATGCGGGTGTGGTCAACCCGGATTATTTTTGGGGTGATTGAGTTGGCTGGCGGCACTACTTTTAGGAAATCATCAGCCACTCATTACCTGAGAAGCTTACTTTAGAATAAATTTGACTCTGCCAATTTATCTAAATGACTTCTCCTGTTGCGAAAGAAATAGTTTCTATGTGGACTCGCGATCGCGTCCGGCTAGATGCAGATGTGTATCGTCCAGCGCTGTCTGGGGAGTTTCCCGTATTGCTGATGCGACAACCCTATGGGCGGGCGATCGCATCCACTGTAGTTTATGCTCATCCCACCTGGTACGCTGCCCAGGGCTACATTGTGGTGATTCAGGATGTGCGAGGACGCGGCACCTCAGAAGGAGAGTTTAAGCTATTTGCTCACGAAATCGAGGATGGCTACGACAGTGTGCAATGGGCGGCAAATCTTCCTGGCAGCACAGGCGCGGTGGGAATGTACGGCTTTTCTTATCAGGGCATGACTCAGCTATACGCTGCTGCTGGTAAGCCGACCGCACTCAAAACCTTATGCCCTGCCATGCTTGCCTACGATGTGTATGGCGATTGGGCATATGAGAACGGTGCTTTTTGTTTACAGGCAAATCTAAGTTGGGCGCTGCAACTAGCGGCTGAAACGGCTCGGCTTAAGCACGATGAAGCCGCTTTTTATACCCTTGCTACGGCAGCCAAGAATTTGACCTTTGATGAAACGGTGCCCGCGAGATCGCGCATCCTAAGCAAACTTGACCCGACCTCGTTTTATCATGAGTGGCTAGCTCATCCTCAACCAGGAGCCTACTGGGAAGCCCTCTCACCCAAAACTTATCTGCAAGATGTAGATTTGCCGATGCTACATCTCGGCGGCTGGTTCGACACCTTTTTGCGCGGCACCCTTAGCCTTTACAACGATATGGCAAGTTGTAGCCAG
>JBBSCL010000323.1:0-4720 GCA_038250345.1 Leptolyngbyales cyanobacterium | reverse complement strand
CATCAAGCCAAGCTGGTTTCAGTAGGGGGAGAGGGCGCAAAAACTTTTCTTGGACAAATTTCAAAGAGCAATCTAGCGCAGCCTCTGCTTCACCCAAAGCAATCAGTACATCCAGCAGGGTTGCTTTCTCCCGGCTCAATTCAATAATGGCTGTCTCCAGTCGCCGCTGTGCTCGTTTGATCGAAGCGGGAGCATTGCCATCTTGAGCCACCCGCCTGAAGCTGTCTAACCAGTTGTCAATGTCGGTTAGTCGGTCAACTTGGGGGTTAAGCTTGGGCTGAAAGCGATCGAGCGGAATGGCAAAGTAGGACAGCCCATTGCGTACCTGAAAGCTATAGCGAACAAATTCATCAATGCCTCGGTCTCTGCCCAAGTTAGAAACGGCTCTGTAGAAGTCCACCCCATAGCGGGCAGTGCGATCGCCCACCTTAGCCCGCCCTTCACTGAACAAACTCTGTAGCTCTCTCAATCCTGTGGGCGCAGACCATAGCGGTACCCACAGTTCTGCTCTCGCCTCATCTCCTTCAGAGGCACTGCCATACCCCACATTAGAAGGGCGCACGGTGAAAGGATAGGCAAAGCCACCTTGATCTGATTGTTCATAGCGTCGAGTTGCCCCGGCGGTAAATAGCATGATGCCTTCTAACATCAATACAAAATCCCAAGGGTTGACTCTAGAATCAGCATCGTAGCCCGGTGCAGCATTAGCCCCCCCCGCCGCAATGGGGTTAAACTGCCCAATCTTGCCATTGAACGGGAGCGCTGGCAGGGTGGCGTCAAACAGCGCTGCTTTCAGCAAGGATGTGGCATTTGTGGTAGGTTCCCCGCTTGTGACATCAATCAACTCCTGTAATTGCTGCATGAAGGTGCGGCTGAACTCGAAGTTGCCATCATTGCCGCCTGTTCCTGTGAGGGGTGGAAACTTGAGATCGTCAGATGTGACCAGGGCGCATGTATCTAACCATTTCACCGCCTCATCAGGGAGAGTATTTCGCAACCGCTCCAACAGTCTTCGCTTTTCTTTCTTCTCTTTGGGTTGAACTATAAGTTTCAGCGCATCAACTTGCTCTTGCGCTATGGCGATCGTCTCACCATAGATTTGGAACCGCTCTGACTGAGCCTGCTGGATCGCATTCAGCAACCGCTTCTGAGCCACATCTTTCTGGTAAAACCCGGTGCTGCCATTCCACGGGGCTACTAGTGGTGTTGGCTTGTACTGGTAGAGAAAAAATGTCTCTAACTCATCCTGTGTCAGCTGCGTGACCAAGACAAAGGCATCGTTATGCCAGTAACCCTTTGCCTGTTGATCTTGCTTCTGTTCAACAATCAGCCGCAGAACGCCTAATGCTTTGAGGTAGTTGGACAGCGGCTCTGGGGAGCAGCCATATAGGGGGATCAATTCAGGCATTATTCAGTCCCCTCCAGAACGTTAGGAGCATGTCTTTTGGAACCGCGCCAATCGGCAATCCGGATCAGCGTTTCTAGAAATGCCAGCTTGAAGGGGCCGTATTCTTCTAGTAGGGCGATCGCCTGTGCGGTCCACGATTCTCCGTGTTCACCATCTCCCAAACCCATGCAGTCTAAGGAAATCTCTTGACTCTTAATTCTCAGTTCACCACCCAGATCAATTTCAGGGAGCTGGTTATGGACGCGATCGCCATGATGCACCCCCAACGCAAACCGTTCAGTTCCAGTAGGCTTAGTAGGCTTTTCCATGGGGCGGGGCTGAATAGTCATACGGACTTTGCCGTGATGGCAGGCAACTAGATAACACAACAAAAAGTCTTCCTGCTCCTGCAAAGCCAGCAGCGCACTAACTAACTCGTGCCGGAAGCCGCGTCGATCAGGAGGCATTCGGTAGCGATCATCTGGGTTCTTAAAGTCGTGATTTGATTTAGCCCACAAGGTTTCCCCCACCTGTTCCGGACGGTTATGTGTCAGGGCGGTTTGAAAGACATGATGAGCTTTGCCCGCATCATGCCAGCGCCCTGCCCGTATCAGCAGGTCAATGGGTAACTCTAGGTCTGGGAATTGCTCACACAGGGTTGCAACTTCCTCCGCCACATCCTGAGAGTGAACAGTCAGTCTGACAAACTCAGTCGCCCCCTGGCTCAAGCCGTCTCGCTCGTCCTGGTCAGGCGCAATCCAGTGATCCAATTCAACGGCTGGGGTTTGTGGTGTGTCGCCAGTGAAGCCTAATTTGGGGTCATAGCCACCTGCTGAACAATGCAGCAGTAGAGTCATGCCAGGGGAAAGCGTTGCCGCTTCTTTCCACCCTCGCCAGCCATCGCGCACCCAGGCTTTATGGTTCTTGAGTTTGCTAAAGAAATCTCTGGCTCTCCCAATGCTGACACGGCAAAGCTCCTGCTGCTGAATAGCGCCCATGTCATCAGGCAATTTGGGTTCTGCCCAGTCGCGCCATGCGATCGCCACATCTGTTTCATCGGTCTCTCGAATAAACGATGAAATGTCGATGTCATGTCCTGCCAGGTCAGTTGATGTGTCAAACAGTTGCAAAAGGTCATGCTGGCGAGGAATCAACCCCTCAATCTCTTCTTTCGGTGCCTCAACATCTTCCAGTGCTGATGGCCCTACATCACTGAGGTCTTTTAAAAGCGATCGCGCAGCTTCAAGCTGTTCAGCAGTATAGGGGCTGGCATCCTTCTTCAGATCTGGACTATCAACCCAGTGAATAGCTGCGGTATCAGAGCACTCACCATACCGATTACATCGCCCAAATCGCTGCACCATCGATGACCAAGGAGCTAGTTCGGTAAATAAGGTTTGGGCAGAAATATCAACCCCCGCTTCGATCGCCTGAGTTGCCACCAGGATTCCCGAAATGCCCTCTCGCAGTTTTCGGTTGAGCACCTTTCTTTCTGCTGCTCGAAAGCGCGAGTGAATGAGCGTTAATTCTTCGTTGCTTTGCTTCGCCAGTGCCTCGTAGAGTTTCTGGGCACGGGTGACCCGATTGCAAATTACCAACGTTAAGGAGCCAGGTTTGTGAGCAGCGATCACCT
This sequence comes from Leptolyngbyales cyanobacterium, assembly GCA_038250345.1. GTDB lineage: Bacteria > Cyanobacteriota > Cyanobacteriia > Leptolyngbyales > Leptolyngbyaceae > ULC077BIN1. The sequence continues at coordinate 1,700 of JBBSCL010000323.1, read as the reverse complement.
CTTTTGCCAGTTCTTGGGCGTAATCGCTCTCTTTGCCTATACACTCCGTTTTTGCCTTAACCAACCGCTTCTGAGACTGCATCCGCAGGTTCAGCGTGCCATTCAATAAGTCGGCATCCGTCAGCTGGTGAGCCTGACTCAAATCCGGCTTATAGTTAACTGTTTGCAATAGATCCGAATCAAGAGTTGCACTCATCCACAGCGAACGCGTGGTTCCGCAGGTGCCAAATAGTTCCCGAAACCCTTGCAGTTGAGCCGTTGTTCGCAGTCCAGCCCCCATTAACTGCACCTCATCCATCACCCATAGACAATCGCTGTTCAGTAGGGCAAAGTGGATCGGCCACTTGTAGCGGCTCATCCCGTATCCTCGGTTCAGTGCCCGACTCAGAAGCTGATCCTGTGTACCGATCAAGATGCAATCCTTCTCCGGGTGAGCCTCCCAGTCATTACTAACAGCACCACCCATCAGCAGGTGCAACCCAATCTCATCGCTTAGCCCCGCCTCTTTTAACCAGGCTTCTACTTCTGTATGGGTTTGCTCAACTAACGTTCGCATGGGTAAGCAATAGACCAGGCGGCGGGGTGTTCTTTGGCATGTTGCTACATCGGCATACCGTCTGCGCCAGAGCCAACTCAACACCGCTGCTGCTGTCTTTCCTGCCCCAGTTGGCACATTTAACAGAATTGGCAGCTCTGTCTCTGTCGCTAGTCGTTCCTGATAGGGGAATGGTATTTTTTTAGTGATTTCAGCAAACCACTCAGCATAATTTTGCATGAAGAACCAACCGTATTTAAGCGGGTATCGTAGTTTCTAACGGTAGATAGAAATGTTTCCTGACAGCTTGAAAAACTAGAGTTAGGCTGGCTTACGTTCGGTCACTCAACGAAATAGAACATTTGTTCATCCCAGGCTAACCACTGAAAGCTGGAACGTCAAATAATATTTGCTTTAACAGTCAAAGCAAATAGATTAGCTTAGCCTATCAGTTCAGCAAGTCAGAGGAAGAGCTGGACGTTTACCCTCTCAGTTACTTTTTAGTAAAGAAGTATTGTTTTTAACACCGTCCTTGGCACACCTTTGGGGAAAGCCCCAGCAAATCTGCTAAGGGCTTTTATTTGGGGTCAGCAGCGGGGGAAGGCGATCGCCCTTACTCATATCTCAGCAACCGTGAAGCTTAGACAAAGGGTATGACATCTCCAGAGAACCTTTCATTAAGTCGGCTCCCAACATTTCTGCTAGCAGGTTATTCGTATGGATATTGCCAAATGAAACCATGACAAGAAAACCAATTTAGGAGATTCATATGAAATGGATACTGCCAGGAGCGATCGCTCTCGCTCTATGTCTCCCCCCAATACCTGTCAATGCTCAACAATCATCGAATACAACTCGTTAGCAATGTGAAGCAGCACTCGACAATGCAGAGAATATTTTGATTAACAATCGTCATCTCTGGATTGTTGATACGCGGACTTCATCAATGGAAGATGCTGGCTATCAAAGGTATCCTCAGGGGCGATCAGTCGCTCTTGACCTAGTGATAGCGGGCAATGCCGTGGAGTCTGTCATGAATTCACCGCAACTACTGACATCTATTTCTCAGTCCATTATGCAAACTTGTCCTGGAGTAGGACTGGTAAGTTTTGGAGTAGATCAGACTGACTGGGGTATTACTTTCGGCTGGATTGGCAATCGCGCT
>JBBSCL010000322.1:0-4724 GCA_038250345.1 Leptolyngbyales cyanobacterium | reverse complement strand
GGAGAAAGCAAAGGTGGGCTACCTCCCGATTCTGTGGTGGAAAATGAAGCCGATATTCTCACAGATTCTCAGAGATTGATTGAGCAATATCACGATAACTCTCGCTATTCCATGCTGCGAATGGCGTTGGCTCCCTGCTCTCCCTTTTCCGTCACGCCAGATTTGATGCGGGAGTCCGCTGCATTAGCCCGTTCCTATGCCGGTGTGCGGCTCCACACCCACCTCGCAGAAAATCAATCCGATATCGACTACAGCTTGGCAACGTTTGGTATGATTCCCGGTGACTATGCCGAATCCGTCGGTTGGTTAGGCGATGACGTGTGGCACGCTCACTGCGTCAAGTTGGACCATCGCTCTATTCAAAAATTTGGGCAAACGGGAACGGGCGTGAGCCATTGTCCCTGTAGCAACACGCGCCTCGCTAGCGGTATTGCGCCAATCCGCCAAATGCTGGATGCCGGAGTGCCTGTGAGTTTGGGCGTGGACGGCTCTGCCTCCAACGATGGGGGAAATATGCTGCAAGAAGCTCGGATGGCATTTTTGCTAGCACGGGTGCGAGAATCGAATGCAGCGGCGATGACAGCCCGCGACATTTTGGAAGTGGCAACTTTGGGTGGTGCGAAGGTGTTGGGGCGCGATGATGTGGGGGCGATCGCGGTGGGCATGGCGGCAGACTTTATCGCCATCAATCTCGATCGCCCCCAGTTCGCCGGAGCATTGCACGATCCATTTGCGGCGCTGATTTTCTGTCAGGCGAATGCGGTCGATTACAGCTTTATCAACGGCAAAAAAGTCGTCGATCAAGGACGCTTAACCACCGTAGAACTGGAAACACTAGTCGAGAAAACCAACGCGATCGCGGCTCAATTAGTGAAATAAGTCCACATTAAGTAGGTGGGTCAAATTGATTAGACGATTCGTAGCGCGGACATCTTGTCCGCTAGCAGGCAGGATGCCTACACCTATTGGGGGGTAAGCTATCAGGAACATCCGCCTGATACCAAATTAAACTAGAGCAGTTACAGATCAGATAAACTCAGGGGTGTCGAGATGAGGTCTAACGATGGCTGGAGTGAGTGCGATCGCTCCTGTCAGGTACACTTTAGAGATAACTTGACCGATACAAACTTATGGTGGAGCAAAAATATATCAACTACTGGCGCGATCGCCAAGCTCGACAGGATGCTGAATCAAAAGCCCTAGCTCGGCAAGCGTGGGAAGATGTCAAGCACATTGCTAACTTACTCATGTCTGAGTTTGGCGCAGCTGAGATTATTATGTTTGGCTCTCTGGTGAATGGGAAAAATTTTGATGTCGAATCAGATATTGATGTAGCGGCTAAAGGCATTCCACCCCAACTTTTTTTCTCTGCAATGACAGCAGCCAACCGAATCAGTCACCAATGGGTTGACCTAAAACCTTTAGAATCCCTAGATACCCACTTTCTTGAAAAAGTGCTGAAGACAGGAAAAAGCATCCATGCGGAAGGTTAACCCAGATGAAATCAATGCTTTAGCAGCAGACATCTTGGCAGAATTGGCAAAAATGCACCAGCTTGAATCTCAAATTCGTCGAGTTCAAACTGAGCTAGAAAACAATCCCAATTGTGCTGATTTGCTATATGAAAACTTTGCACTCAAATTGCACAACTTTTATACCGGATGTGAACGAATTTTTCAGCTCTTTGCCACTGAACTCAATGGAGGTCTTCCGTCTGGTAGTGATTGGCATCGGCGACTATTAGACCGGATGAAAGCCGAGCACGAAGCGCGACCCGCTGTCATATCAGCAGCAATGGCTTTAAAGTTACAAGACTACTTGGGATTTCGCCACGTTGTGCGAAGTTTATATCCCCTTTAAAAAACTATCCGCGCTCACCCAGATAAAGGATAAGCGCGGTGTAGCGGGTCATCGGACTGAACCTAACTGCCGGAAGAAACTCTTGCGTAACTTATATTTAAGTTGACCCTAAGTCTTCCAAAACATTGAGTTATTCGCTAGAGAACGGCTCCGGCGCACAGTTGGCTTTTTCCAGTCTGACGACCCAAGGTTTTACTACTATCTGGCATGGGCATCACCTCCTTATTCCTGAACGGTTAAGTCTCAAGGGTTTGCAATTTCAGTGTCTCTAAGAACACTTGAACTTAAGATAGCACATTTCATAGAATGCGATCGCGATGGGTGCGCCATTTTGGTTTGACCTAATGAGTAAGCTAATGAATGTCCGCAACATAGGCACAAAACCGGCTTGCATAACAGAAAAGCAAGTGCCAAAGTAGCCGATTATGAAGCTGTTTTTTCGATCACTTCTAACGCTTAATTAGCAGTTTTAAGGGTTTGTTTGACGGCTGTTTCCTTGCGTTCGCTGTAGCGATCGGTCAAGTAATCCACTTGCTCCCGTAGCACTAAGGTGAACTTATAGAGTTCTTCCATGACATCAACAACGCGATCGCGGTAGGGTGAATCTTTCATCGTGCCGTCGTCGTTAAATTCTTGATATGCCTTTGCCACAGAAGACTGATTGGGAATAGTAAACATCCGCATCCAGCGTCCTAACAATCGCATCGTATTCACAGCATTGAAAGACTGCGACCCACCAGACACCTGCATTACAGCTAAAGTCCTGCCTTGGGTCGGGCGAACGGCACCCATGCTAAGGGGAATCCAGTCAATTTGGTTTTTCATCACGCCCGAAACTTGACCATGCAATTCTGGACTCGACCAGACTTGCCCCTCTGACCACAAGCTCAACTCTCGGATCTCCTGCACCTTGGAATGAGTGTCGGGCACACTGCCATAAATCGGTAGTTCTCGCGGATCGAAAAACTTTACTTCCGCCCCAAATTCTTGAATAATTCGGGCGGCTTCCTCTGCTGCCAAACGACTGTAGGAGCGATCGCGCAGGGAACCATACAAAAATAAAATTCTGGGGGGATGGTCAAAACTGGGCATGGTAGAAGTGTAAATCGCTGTCTTGGGAAGGATGCACTGACGCTATTCATCGTCTCGTCAATGTAGATGATTTGTTCAAGGCTTACAAAAGATCTGGATTCTCACCCAATTCTCGCAGCCGTGCTGCCAATCGCTCAGATCGTTGACTCTCTTGCTCGGCGCGTTGACTCTCTTGTTCAGCCCGTTGACTCTCTTGTTCAGCCCGTTGACTTTCTTGCTCGGCTCGTTGACTTTCCTGCTCGGCTCGTTGACTTTCCTGCTCGGCTCGCTGACTTTCCTGCTCGGCTCGTTGTTCTAGCTCCACAAAGGTGAGAAACCGCTGTCCGTCAGGGCGATAAATTGTTAAGTCTGCTTGAGTCAGGTCAAATCGAATTCCTAGGCAGGGACTAATCCATTCTTTGTCTAGCGCGACGCAATCTAATCCTAAGTCGCCCCGCAACCACACCTGTAGTTCATTTGTGGCTGGGTTGTAGATGTAATATTCTTCAACGCCATGATGGTCAAAAAACAGCAGCTTTCGACTCATTTCTTGAGAAGTGTTGCTGGGAGACAAAATTTCAAATACCACTTGAGGCGGCTGATGATTTTCTTCCCACTGTTTGTAGGAAGAGCGGTTTTCTTTCGGTCGCCCGATCGCGACCATGACATCAGGCGCACAACTGACCGTATTGTTCCCTTCAATGGGATACCAAAGTAAATCGCCTGCGACGAAAACATTTGGATCAGCCGCAAACAACATCTCTAGATTGCTTTTAAACAGCACAATGAGTTCAAAATGCTCAGTATTATTCGCCATCGGCTGACCATCGCAATCAGGGTAAAAAATTTCACTGGGTGCTGGGGGTGAAGGTATTTGCGTTGTTTGGGCTTGAGCAACCATGGCGGTAACCTTCCAAATGAAGCGTAGTTAGGATACTTATCAAGTTTAGTCGATGCGACTGAAATGTTGGTGCTGGCGATCGCTTAACCGCAAACAGATTTCGGGGCACCATCAACCTGTAGATGGCGTTAATGCTTGCAAAAAGGCGATTTGAGCGTCTCGCAGTTCAGCATTGGGGTTTGCAGTTTGGATAATCTGCATCGCCTGATCAAAGGATGAACCAGACTTGATTAAATAAGCTGCCAGCATATTTCCTGTTCGACGGTTGCCGCTGGTGCAGTGAACCGCAACTGCGTTGCCAAGTTGATTTTGCTGATCAACAAAACTCTGCAACTCATGAATTTGCTCCTGAGTGGGTGCAGTGCCGCCTTTGGTGGGTAGCCAACGATGAGGTAATCCTGCCTGCTCATACAAATCCAGGTTAGACGGATCATCCATCACAGAGACGATCGCCCCAATCCTTGCATTTTTCAACTCTGCAACTTCTTTATCTGTAGGTTTGCGAACACCAGCCAATTTGCCTGGAATCACCCACCACAGATTTTCTGCGATCGGTTGAACGGGTTGTGCCTCCATGTCTACTGCTCCAAACTTTGAATCAGCTTGACGACGCGCTCTTTCACTTCGTCGCGCACTCTGGGGAAAATTTCGGGTTGTTCAGCCGGATCATCTAGCTGCCAATCTTCAAACACATCTCGCACCACCCATTCGCCCGGTAAGCTAGCGCCACAGCCACAGAGAGAAATCACGACATCAAAATCGTCTGGCTTAAAGTCGCTCAATGGCTTCGAGTATTGATCTGTGATATCAATGCCGATATCGTTCATCGTGGCGATCGCTTCTGGGCGTACTTGACTGGCTTCCAATCCAGAACTGGTGACTGCAATTTTGC
>JBBSCL010000321.1:0-4729 GCA_038250345.1 Leptolyngbyales cyanobacterium | reverse complement strand
GAAAGGCGAAACCATTTTGGATACGGCAAAAACCTATCTGGCAATGGGCACCGATATGATGGTGATTCGCCATAAAGAAGCGGGAGTGCCCCAGGCGATCGCGGCTGAAATGGATCGGTTAGATGTAAAAGTCGGCGTGCTAAATGCGGGAGATGGGCTACATGAACATCCGTCTCAAGCGCTGCTGGATCTGTTTACAATCTGCACGTTGCTCGACCCCGAAAAACCACGCTTGTCGCTATTGGAAGGTAAAAAGATTGCGATCGTTGGGGATATTCTGCATTCTCGCGTCGCCCGTTCTAACATTTGGAGCCTCACCGCCAGCGGAGCCGAAGTCCATCTCGCGGGACCGCCAACGCTGCTACCCAAGCTATTTGCCGACTTTGTGACAACCGCTGGAAGCGATCGCTCCTTGTCCCTTAATCCTCATTTCTCATCAGCTATCCCTTTATCTCGCAAACTGTTTTTGCACTGGTCGCTAGAGCCTGCTCTGCGAGATGCCGATTTTGTGATGACGCTGCGATTGCAAAAAGAACGGATGACGAGTCACCTATTGCCAAGTCTGCGGGAATATCATCATCAATTTGGTGTGACTCGCGATCGCCTGAAACTCTGCCATCCCGATGTAAAAGTGCTGCATCCGGGTCCTGTCAATCGCGGTGTAGAAATTAGCTCTGACCTGATGGATGATCCTCAGTTCAGCCTGATTTCTCAACAGGTCACCAGCGGGGTTGCGGTAAGAATGGCGCTGCTTTACTTGATGGGAATGAGCCGATCTTAATTAGGGGTCAGAGGGCGGGGGGCAGGTTACTCAATTCTGAGTTTTGAAGTATTACGGTTCTTACTCCAAGTCCCGTCTTTCTCGACTCCCTTGATTCTCTTGATTCCCTCTTCCCTTATTTCGGCTTAAATGAATTTGGGTCGAAGCTGACAACGCCACTATTACTCGCGACTGGATTGCTATCTTCAGGAATATTTGCTGCGGCAGGATTGGCTTGTAAACCGGGTGCTTCGTAGACAGGCGCATTGGATGTAGCAGTTGTTTGAGTGGTGTCTGTAAAATCGTCGGATGAGGCGATCGGTGGCTCACTGCTTTCTTGGGGCGATGGCAAGACTGCTGGAGGTTGAGCAGTATCGTTGAGCTTTTGTCCAGAATCATCAGGTTTTGCGGCAACATAGGCTTCCACCGCTTTAATCTGTGCTGACGGGCTAATTGGCTCAAAATCGCTGCCAGATTTGTGCAATAGCTCAAAGTGGAGATGGGCACCTGTTACGCCACCCGTTGAACCCACTTTGCCGATAACTTGGCGCGCGCGGACTGCTTCGCCATCTTGAACCAGAATTTCGGATAGGTGAGCGTAAAGGGTTTGATATTTGCCGTCTGCATATTCCACGATAATCATGTTGCCGTAGCCATCGCCCCAATCGGCGTATCTCACATAGCCGGAGTGGGCAGACAAAACGGGCATTCCTTCGGGTGCGCCTAGGTCTTCGCCGGAATGGAGGCGGCGATCGCCATAAATCGGATGGGTGCGCCAACCAAAGGGGCTGGTCACTTCCACCACTTCTGGCAAGGGATAGTAAAAGTTAGTGTCGTTGGGATCAGGTTTGTAGTTGGCAATTTTGGGAGCCAGTTGCCACATCCAATTTTGCGGATGACTGCTGACGCTCCAATGCGACCCGATGAGAATCAGCAACATGGCACCGATGCCCAACAGTAGATACTTGAACTTCATAGGTTCGGCGTTGTAAGCATGACATTAACGCCTGTTACACATAGGACTTACGCACTCGCCCCTAAATCCCCCAATTCTGGGGGACTTTGATCTCTAGCTCCCCCAGAATTGGGGGTTGGGGGGCAAATTTCGATTGATTTGCGTAAGTCCTGACACGCTTAAAGAATGCCTGCAACTAGACGCTCTGCAAGTATAGTACAAATGAACTGTAAACGGAATAAATGTTTTAAGGAGAAGGTCTTGTGGTTGACGATGAGTCTGGCACGGGTGTTACAGGCACTTCTTTAACCGGCGTTGGGGTTGTCATTGCCTGCCATTTTGCCTGAAGCTGCATCAGTTCAGGCACGGTGACAAATTTATAGCCCTGTTTTTGCAGGCTGGAGATGATTTGGGGTAGGGCTTCTACGGTTTGGCTGCGATCGCCACCGCCATCATGCATCAACACAATGCCGCCCGGTTTCGCATTCGACAGCACATTATCAATAATCAGCGGCGTAGATAAATAGTAGTCGCTAGAATCGGCTGACCATATATTGATCGAATAGCCTTTTTTCTGAGCATAGGGCACGAGTGATCCGGTGAGGTTGCCGCCCGGTGGACGCATCAACGCCGTTCGCACTCCGGTTGCCTGATAAATCAAGCGGGCTGCGTTGCCCATTTCTGCGGCAGCGGTCAATTCATCCATATCTTCCATCAGGTGTCGCCAAGTGTGGTTACCGATCGCGTGTCCGGCTTCAGCCACCTGTTTGGCAATCTCTGGATGCTCTTGCACCGCTTGCCCCACCATGTAAAACGTGGCTTTAATATTGTTTTGTTTGAGGATACTTAAAACCTGTTCGGTGGTTGTCTTCCACGGACCATCATCAAAGGTCAGCGCAATCACTTTTTCTGCGCCTGCTGGCGGCGTGGCTTCGTGAATAATCTGACCGCTGAATTGGCGCGGCACTGCAAAATCGAGAGTTTGGGTTTTTTGGGGTGCTAGCGCGATCGCGGGTTGAGCAGATTGTGGTTCTTCGGTTTGCGGCTGGGTTGGCGTTGCGGCGATCGTGGGTTGGTCAACCTGATGTCCGGTGGCATCCAAATACATCAGCCAATAGCAAAAGATAAATCCTGCCAGCGCAAAACGATTCACCAAAAACGATCGCAGTAGCTGAAACCGCTTCTGGGCAGGACTTTTTGCAGCTTGAGCAGATTTACGGAGCCGATTGATTCCTGGAGTTGCGGTGGCGCTCAGCCGCACCGATTGCCGCCACAAAATATCCCGTTGTCCCGCAATCCGACCTAAAATCCGCACTTCTCGAATTTCAGCAGAGTTCAACGTCCACAATCGGTAGCAAATATGTCGCACTAGACGCTGACGGGCTTTTGGCGATCGCGCTGAGCGGCTAGTTTGCTGAAGATTGACCATAATTTTGAGACATCCGGCGCGGGGCGCTTCTGCCTGCACGTGAATGCCTTGGGACACCAGAATGCTGTTAAGCCAGTGGGCGATCGCCCGAAAATTTCCCCGCTGAGCCAACTCTAAAACAGAGGGCTGATAGTGACTCGGCTGATGGTTGCCCGGTGAATCTGTGGATGAATACGTTGAATATGCCATTTCGCCTCAACAACCCGATATACAAACGCAAACAAATGAAAGAATTGAAACCCGCTTAAACCTAGGCAGAATTAAGCGTTGAACAACTATCACTGAGTACATCGAAGAGATAGTTTACAGAATACCGCATTGCTTTCGCGACTCAAACCGTTGCATGGATTCACGCAGACTAGCGTAGCCGATGCTTTCTAAAACGGCGCATTTTTCTAGGAACGCCAATTAAATTCGCAACGAATCTTAAAAGCGCGGTTTTCTATTGCTTCAAACAAGAAGATTAGCCTTGATACAAATTTAGACTTTTAACTCTTTGTGCTTTTGCTAGAGTCGCCGACGCGTAAACAAAGCTAGTAATCACACTGATTTCTTCTAAGTGAAAACACATAGAGAAACAATGAGATTATCTTTGAAGTCAGTGGTTTTCCATCTCCTTAAAGTCCAGCCAAATTGATAAAGATTCCTCGAATCCGTGGAGATTCGGTAGTGGGCTTAAAAGAAAGTTGGTAGCTTAAGTTACAAGAAAGGTTGAATCTACCAACAAGGAAGATTGCATCTAACCAAAGTTTTTCTTTTCACTAACACCTCAAGGCTAACTATGAAACGCACTTTCTCATTCATCTCTTCTGCAACCGCTTTCGTGGCTATTGGATCTGCGATCGCATCCAGCATTGTTACAGTGGCTCCCGTTAATGCAGCAACGTTTAACTGCCCCGCTGGCATTGCTGATAATGTGTCTGGAGCTTCTGCTTGCCAGTACAGCAATACCGCAACTCAGGACTCTGTTACTCCTAGCAAGCCGCTTACCGTTAACCAAGAAGGCTTTTTTGGACTCACCAATTGGCAGTTTGGCGGCAAGATTGGTGAAAATGCTGGTTACGGAGGTAAAGGCTCTGGACAACAGGGCATCTGGAACATCGCTCAAGTTTTTCAGCCAACTTGGCAAAACGCGATGCTAGTCTTCAAGAGTGGAGCAGGCACATCATTAGTTGGCTATCAGATGGAAAAAGGAGTAACCTCTGGTACTTGGACTTCACCGTTTGAAAAGCTCCTCTTCGATGTCCGCAATACTAAAGATGTCTCTCACATCAGCGTTTACTTTGCCGAGGGCGGTTCTACGGGTTCCACGGGCGGCGGAAGCTCTGAGGCGGTTCCTGAACCTAGCACCATGGCAGGTTTGGCGCTAGCTGGAGCAGGTTTAGCGGCTTATCGCCGTCGTCGTGCTGCGGTCAAAGCTTAGATTTAAGCGCTCTGTTTCCTTCAACCTTCTATCTCTAACGACATAACTGTTTAAAAAAGCGATCGCTGCAAGAGGAAACTCAAGCAGCGATCGCTTTTTTATGGAGATGTGATAATCCTGGCTTATAAAATGGCGCTTTTTTCTAGGAACGCCAATTAAATT
>JBBSCL010000320.1:0-4738 GCA_038250345.1 Leptolyngbyales cyanobacterium | reverse complement strand
CTGGGCGACCCGCTGTATGTCGTGGGCGGCGTTCCTTTACTAAATTCCAGTGCCGATCCTGAAAATTTTCCTGTACCGGGTGATTGTGGCTATCATCTCCACGCTTATCAACTCGGTTTCATCCATCCTTCAACAGAAGTTTCGCTTCGCTTCAGATGTGTACCCCCGGCGGAACTGTGCTGTCAGCCTGCCAAATCAACTTGAACAAGAAGTCAAAATTCAGGAAGATGTTTCTCGCTCAGACGCAATGTGGAAATTATGCGGAAAAATTCTGGCTATCCAACTGAAACGGCATACTATACGGAAAGAATCTGGCTATCCACCCAATTTGGAGTGATATACGGAAATCGTCTACCTATCCACCTAAATTGGGATGGATATACAAAAATTTCCGCATCATAACAAGTTTCCTGCTCACGATTGCACCAAAGCCAACTCGCCCCGAGGTATGCAATGACGGATTTCGACGATCTTCGCGCCCTGTTCATTAATACGTCTCTCAAGAGGAAGAGAGATGAAAGCCATACGCAGTTGCTCCTTAGTGCTTCCGCAGCCATCATGAAGAAGAACGGTGTTTCGGTCGAACATCTGCATTTGGCTGCGCACGACTGCCCCCCAGGCGTCTACCCTGATATGACAGAGCACGGCTGGACTAAAGACGAGTGGCCCGTGATTTGGGAGAAAGTAAAAGCGGCTGACATTCTCGTCGTAGGGACTCCGCTTTGGTTAGGGGAAGAAAGCTCGATATGCCGAATCCTGATCGAGCGACTCTACGCCATGTCTGGACAGCTCAACGACAAGGGGCAGTCGATTTATTATGGCAAAGTCGGAGGCTGCGTCATCACGGGGAACGAAGACGGTATCAAGCACACGGCAATGACGATTGGATTCGCACTCAACCATTTGGGCTACACAATACCACCTCAAGCTGATTGTGGATGGATTGGCGAGGCTGGTCCCGGTCCTTCCTATGGTGACGAAATTGAAGGTGGTGGGCGTGTCGGCTTCGACAATGACTTCACACAACAAAACACCACGATCATGACCTGGAATTGCATCCACCTTGCACGCATGCTCAAGGAGGCTGGAGGGATTCCGAACGAAGGCAATGACCGTAAGGCATGGAAAGCTGGGCAGCGATTCGACTTCGAGAATCCCGGTACGCGCGCAGGATAACAAGGCGCTGCACCTGTCCACTATGGAGCGCAGCGGAATAGCGGCAGGTGGGCTCAATCGTTCTACCGCTTCGCTGGCTGATAGTAGCAGTGGTTGAGAGGTTATCGGCTAGGGTTGCAAGCTTAGGTTAGTTTGAATGTGCTGGTCTCGACTGTTTTTAAGCGTTGTTGGTGAAATTCGAGCTTAGATTTTTGTCGTTAGCATGATGGTGTAAAAGTCAGATTCTGCTATGCCAACCTCTCTAAGCTTGCGTCCCGCAACCCAATCTGACGCTGAGGCTGTGGCGCAGGTTTATTTGAGTCCGCGAAAAGAGTTCGTTTCATTTGCCCCGGTTGCCCACTCAGATAAAGCTGTTTATCGATGGATTCGTGACATTTTGATTCTCAGTGGTCAGGTAACAGTGGTAGAGCAAGACAACAAAATTATCGGCATGATGGCATTATCAAACGCCGAGGGAACAGGCTGGATTGATCAGCTTTATCTAAATCCAGATGTCGTCGGTTGTGGCAGGGCGCATCTAGCGGTTGGGGGAGTAGAGGGTTGGTGCTAAGGCATGATCAGCAAACAACGGATCAAATCGTCCATTGACCCAAGCCAGACGCAGATGGAGCAGATGATTAAATCCTGGTTCGCTCCAACGCATCCCCGTTCCCTTAAAACGTTGAGTAATCAGCCACTTACAAGCACTCTCCACCATGCCTGAACCAATAGGAAATCCTAACTGCTTAAATTGCCGATATTTTAAGTGCTGGCAGTTACGTCCCTTCAGACCGCTTTAACTTTAACAGCATCTATAGGATTTGGTGACCGCAACTAGCGCAAAAGCGATCGCTGGGTTTGATCGATGCTCCACACTAGCTGCAAAATTGGCGAGTAGGCGCGGGCGTTGCAGCGTTTGCAGAACCCGCCGAAACTGACCCCATCCGCATTTCCATATCGCCCATTCTCATTTCCATCGGCTTTAAATTCATCTGCATGGTGCCCATAGTCATTTGCTGCATGGGTTTCATAGGTGCCATGGGCTGCATGGAAGCGGGAACATTTGTTTGCTGCGTAGACAGTTGTTCGGCATTGATGAGGAGTGGGGCAGTGGTTGACATGCCCATACTGCTGCCCTGAATTTGAATGAACTGATTTCCATTGGCAGTGTGCAGCTTGACCACGATCCCTTCAGAAGTTCGATAGACTTCAGGAGGACAAGTCCATGCGCCTGTTTGCAAACTGCTGCTTGACTGCTGTTGCTGTCCGGCACTGGTGCTGGCGATCGCAACAGTAGTTTGCATTCCCTGGCTATCTAGATAAAGTCGCTGTCCGCTGCCTAAGTCACAACCATGCGCCACGAGTTTTTCCCCTTGCTTGACCCGTTCTAGTGTACAAATTCCATGATTAAGATGACCGTGAATAAAACCTTAAGAAGATTGCTGTTGATTGCCTTAGTTCTGGCTCTCGGACTGATATTTTCGCCAATGGGCAACAAAATTTTGGATGCGATCGCGTTAACAACTGCCAATCCCACTGCCAATCCCACCGCCAACTCATCCACTGACTCGACTTATGAGCAGCGATCGAACCACAGCCCTGATGGCATTGGCAAATTTTACATGGGGCGAGAAATTGCCCAAGTAATGGGTCATTTGGGCGCAGGATGGCTAGAGCGTCCTAGTCGCGAACGGGAAGAACGTCCGCAACAGTTAATCAATTCCCTCACTTTAAAGCCAACAGATGTGGTAGCAGATATTGGCGCGGGAACGGGCTATTTTAGCTTTCGGATGGCGACCCTAGTGCCAAAAGGTAAAGTGCTAGCAGTGGACGTGCAACCAGAAATGATCGAAATCTTGGACTCTTTGAAGCGAGAAAAGAAACTTGAAAACGTGGAGCCTGTGTTAGGCACCATTACTAACCCAAATTTGCCCGCCGCTAGCGTTGATTTGGCAATTATGGTGGATGCATATCACGAGTTTGACCATCCCCGCGAAATGATGACGGCGATCGCTCAAGCCCTCAAACCCAATGGGCGCGTAGTGTTGGTAGAATATCGCGGCGAAAACCCCTTAGTGCCAATCAAGCCGCTACACAAGATGACCCAACGCCAAGCCAAAAAGGAATTGGCATCCGTGGGCTTAACCTGGCTAGAAACCAAAGATTTCTTGCCCCAGCAGCACATAATGATTTTTGGCAAGAAAGCTTGATTGAGTACCGGGTGGGGAGCGCTAAGTGCGGAGTGCGGAGACAAAGCGCTCAATCCCTGCTAAATCTTGATGGATATGAACATCGCAGTAGTTTCCGTTGGCTTGAAGCAAGTCAACTACGCTAGCTGCCTGACCTGCCATTAGTTCGATCAGCCAAATACCGCCCGATCGCAGATATTCAGGGGCACCTGTCACTAAATGGCGAATGCAGTCTAATCCATCGTTGCCACCGTCTAATGCCAAGTGGGGTTCATGGTGGGCAACTTCTGGCTCTAACTCCAACACCATTTGGCTAGGAATGTAGGGCGGATTGGAAACCATGCCATCAAGACAGCCTTTGAGGTGGGCTAACGGCTCAAACCAAACCCCCTGATAAAACTGAATCCGTTCGGTCAGCCTATAAGCCTTTGCGTTGGATTGGGCGATCGCCAATGCCTCACCGCTGCAATCCACTGCATGAATCATGGCATGGGGAAATGCGGTTGCCAATCCTAGGGCGATCGCGCCGCTGCCTGTGCCGAGATCTGTCCAGTGGGAAAGTGAGGGGCAAGAGGCAGGGAGGAAGTGACGAAATGCTAGATCAATCAATAATTCTGTTTCGGGGCGCGGAATTAGGACAGCACTTGACACCTTAAGCTGAAAATTTCGCCAGGGACTACTGCCTGCCAGATATTGCACAGGAATTCGCTGTTGAATGCGTTGTTGCCAGCGCTGCACCAGTTCCTCTAAGGGCATTGCTAATTCGATCTGTGGCTGCTCTTTGAAGCGTTCCAACCGCACATCTAGGTTAGATAATGCGGAGGATTGTTGCAACAGCCAGGTCGCTTCTTCAGAGGGAATATCTGCGGCGATCGCCGATTGCTGCGCCTCTTGCCACCACTGCCAAACCTCCTCTCCAGACGCAAAAAATCCTCGCCTCTGGGTAGAAAACGAGGATTGAGTCTCTAGATTGGCATCAGACATAATAAAGATAAAAGCGCAACAAATTGAATCATATTACAATGCCTGATGTCTAACTAAAGTCAGCCTACCCTACGGGAAGCAAGCTAGATCACCCAGCCCCTCTTCTGACCGTGGAGCAGGTAGGGCTGATTCTCTAGATAAAGGAAACAAGTGTTGGCAGGTCATGTTTGAATAGACGCATGGCTTTTGTGATGGAAGAGTACCCGGCTTTACGAAACAACGAGATTGCCCAAGAACGCAATAAAGCCATCACAGTGGCAGGATTGGGTGATTGAATCAACGAAGCATCTTCTGCTTGCACCACATCTTTGACCCAATGCAGCTTATTTTCCGTCGTGCCCCGATTTGCTCTGAATCATCGTTGCCAGGGGTTGAGCCTCAATCACCTGGCTGATGATAAACCAAGATTG
>JBBSCL010000319.1:0-4749 GCA_038250345.1 Leptolyngbyales cyanobacterium | reverse complement strand
CGCCTCAGCATTATCTAATAGCACCACATTTTCATTGCGTCTTGCCACCTGGTCTGCGATCGGAGTATTAATCATCGTCCACTCCGCCACGGTAAAGTTCATGCTCTCCAGCGCCAAATGATTCTCGCCTAGCTGAGCCTTAATCGCCCCCCGCACATCCGTCATCAAATTGCGCTGTTGCTTGAGTTCAGCCATTCCATGTTCAGCCCACTGCTGGCGCATCCAGGTTGCCCACTGGAGCGATTGCGCCTGATCTTCAGGAGTATCTTGCAACTCAGCTACGGCTGGCAGATACTCATCGACTAACGCCTGCAACCATTTCCGCACGATCGCCCCCTCACTGATCTGTTATTATCTTATCTAACTTACTCATTCTTTGCAATATATCTTACTTATTCTAGCTCGACTCCGTTAGCTGTCTATCAGTCCCTAGCCCCGTGCCAGTTCAGCGGAGAAGGTCTGACCAAGCCTTTGCCGGAACGTCAAGCGCGATCGCAAGAGCATCTTCAAAAGCGGTAAAGTCTTTCAGGTAGAACTCTGTGAAGGGTGGTTTAGGGAAGACGAGCAATGAGATTTTGTACCTACGGCTCAATTAGAGCCAGGAACATTGAGAGAAACGAGCGAAGTAGAAATCCTTGGCTCGGATCACCTTCAATGGGTAAAGCCAGCCAAGGAAGCGATAAATTAGGAAGAGGTTTTAAATGATCAGTCAGTCATCCCCCTGTGAGGCACTTGGCTCACTGCTGCTGATTGAGCCAAGCGTCTAGGTCATCTGGAGTGGAGAAATCGAGCAGAGCGATCGCCAGTGCGGTGAGTTGGTCTAAATTCAGGGAAGAGATGCGATCGCGCTGTCCGTCAGAGGGTGCTCCGACACGTTGTTCAATCAGCAAGATGACCAGCGATCGCCGTTCAAGCTGTCGCCCTTTTTCCTCGCCTTCGTGCAAGATTTCTTGATAGATCACAGATTCCCGCATCATCCCCTCCCGAAACACGCGCCGGATTTCCCCTTTATCGTACTTCACCCCTGCCATAAGCTGCACGTATGAAGACATCTCTTGTCTCTCAGTTAGCTCAGGGATTTCAGCCACCTGCTGCACAATGCGATCGAGTAGCTGGCTCGAATCTTGAGTCCGAGTCAGTGAGGCAAACGGCAACAGCGCCGCATCCTGCAAAAAGCGTTCGGGGTCTTGTTCCCATAGTTTGACTACTTGGTACTCATGCCGCGTCGAACCCAACTCAAAGACGGTTTCGATCGTCGTCCCTTTGCTAGGCGGCAACAAAACCACCACCACTTGAGTTACAGGCAATCGATAGCGCCGATGATGTGCTCATATTGCACCTCCTTCAATGAGTCTTTGGAATGTAGGCTTGCCGCTGATGCCTGTGGCTGTCAGAAACTGAGATATAGATAGGGAGCCGCCCGTTAGAAGGGAAATAAAATCATCTGTTTATTCCTCTTTAAGCGGGACACGGCGAATTTTTTGCCGGAGCACCTGTAGTATTTCAGGAGTAATTGGGTGCCACCAAGGACTATGTGGGGTCTGTCGGATGGCAGGAACAATCCCCTTTTCTCGCCAATAATGGATGGTATGAATTCCCACTCCTAATTTCTCAGCTAGAGCGCTGGTGGAGTAGCATCCATCCTCACGAGTTCCTAGATGAAAGGCAAGACGATTGTCACTTTCAGGTTTAGGAATCTTGAATTTTAGTCGAATCCAAGCAACAGATGAAGCCGTAAATTCTCGTCCAGTGGCACTGATCATACCTTTTTCGTTTAAGAGCTGAGCAATTTCAGCGTCTGTCTGTCCATAGACAACTTCACGAATCGCTTGAACTACAGATTCAGGTGTCCCTAAACGTTGTTGAACTGTAGGTCGTTAGGATGTGATTTCAGTGGTGTTATCTGTATGCCAAAGTAGTTGAATTTTTGTGAGCCGTTCTAGTTCATCAATAGGTGTTAATGAGATTTGCTTCACCAGTAATCTTAGCATCTCTTTTCGTTCTTGAGCTGTGGTTGTAGATGCGTGCCAAACCGCAGGTAGATCCTGAGAAAGTTGCAAAATTTGCTGACGTTGTCCATCTGAGAGTTCTAAACGTTGTACCCGTTGTGCCTGAGCATAAGCTTGCTCCAATTCTGAGTGTTGTTGTAATTTCTCATTCCAACGTTTTTCTAAGGTTTGAGCAACTAGACGATTTTCTGGTTCCACTGCATCAAACAGGCGTTCAGCTCGTTGGACTTCATATTGTGCCCGTTCTAAACGGAGTCGCCATTGTTGATGCTGCTGTTGAGTAATCTGTTCTAGTTCTTCCAGCACTGATAAAGATAAATTCAATTGATTCGCTGTCATCAGATTTAACACATGTTCTGCCACAGCGACTTCAATCGCTGCTCCTGCCGCACTCCAACAAATCCCGCTATCTCCATCCTTCTGTCGGCGCTGGTCGCATTGATAGGTGACCCGTTTTCCGCCATTACCGTGGTATCGGGGACTCATCCGTCGTCCACACTTGCCACAGATAATTAATCCTTGAAGGAGAGCTACTCCTTCCCGCGCACTTCCCTGCCGCCCCTCTGGATTGAGGGCGACATTGTTGCGTTGGAGTTGACCTTCATTATTCAAAAATTGCTCCCAACTCAGATACGCCGGATGAATATTATGAAGAATCACCTGCCACTGATCACGAGGTAATTGTCGCATTCTGACACGCGTTACTTGTCCTGCTTCAATAATTGGTTGAGATCGCCGTCTGCCATAAACATAAGTACCCGTGTAAGTCGGATTATGGAGGATGGCTAAAATGCGAGAGAGGTTTAAGCTCCCCCAACGCAGTATTCCGGGACTGCCGGGTTCCCAGACTCGTCTTGGAAACGGAATCTGATTTTGGGCAAAGTAGCTCATGACTTTGAATGCGGTTCCTAATTGCCGAAATTGATCAAACAACAGTTGGATCGCAGCCACAACGCCTTCATCTGGGTCAAGCACCAAGTGCCCTATAGTATCGTACACGTACCCCGTGGGTGGAGTACAGCGAAGTTCCCCTTTGTGGGCTTTATGTTGTTTTGCTCCTTGGAGACGTAAGCGAATTCCGTGCAATTCAGTGTGACTCCAAGTTCCCTTAAACCCTAAAATAACTCGGTCATTGAAATCATTGGGATTGTAAATTCCATCATGGTCGATGACCAGGGTATCGGTTAGGGCACAAATATCTAACAGCTTATGCCAATCGGCTTGGGAGCGTGAAAGTCGAGAGGCTTCCAGTGCAAAAACGGCACCGACTTCTCCCAGCCCAACGGCTGCCATTAATCGGTGAAAATCCATTCTGCCTCGGGTACTTTGACCACTCTTCCCGAGATCGCCATCAAAGACTTGAATTTGGCTGGCATCCCAGCCAAGGTCTTGGGCGCGTTGAGCTAAGGCATATTGCCGCTCGGTACTTTCACGATTGAATTCGACTTGTTGGGACGTGGACTGTCTCAGGTAGATGATCGCTTGTCGTTACAGATGAGGAAGAAGAATTTTGTGATTCATGGTTTAAGTCTCCTGGTTCTGAGTTACATACTGTGGAAGCATCCAGCATTTTGCTCACCAAACGAGCCACAAGGCTAATCAGTTGCTGCCGCTCGACGCTTGCTTCGTCGCAAAGAACGATGGGAGGGGGATGTGGAGGAGGCATGATGTTCAGAATGAACGACCTTCCCATCCTCGAACTTATCTTCAGTTTTGGAGGCGACAGGGATGCTTGATGCGCTGCTCTTGAGATTGTGAATGGTTATCCAATCAGTTAAATCCAGTAATTTCTGCACTTCTAATAGAGGAGCTAGAGGAGATGAGATAATCACGACTTTCAAAACTGGTTTCACTGGCAGGTAACGAGAGAGTCCCTCCATCGGGATGATTCACACTAATTTGAATCGTCGCACCCAATTGTCGAATTCCACGGACAGTTACGGACTGACCAAATAAAGGATGAATCGGGTTAGTGATCATGACACTTCCCGAAGAGCGATTGTTTTGATGTGCAGTTTGCTTGTATCGTCCCGATGCAGGCGCACCCAGTAATCCAATAACCTCAGCGGCATGGGTGGATCAGATTGCCAATTAGTCTGGAACTCTAAATGCAAGATTTGACCACGAGTTTGTAGCAACGTCACCGAATCTGCCCGAATTGGCTCAATGCTCAACTCGGTCTTCAGCACCTCAATAGGAGTCGTAGACGGCTCACCCAATAGCCAAGCTGCAAAGCGGTCAGGATGTTTTTCTGCCAGCAACTTACACAGGTTGTCAAAGCTCATAATTCAACGCATCCAAGAAAACCTCGTTCAGTTTAGCAGGTCAGCGATCGAGCCTCTGACATCCATCTGCTGACAAGGTATCTTCCCGACGAAAACATTCCACAGCCGATCTCAACTGATTTAATATCCCTATCTCTCCCCAAGTTCAACTTAAAACAGACTGATTTAACTTACTTATCTATGAGCATATTCACAGCGCAGTAAATAAGTAAGATACCTGCCCTTTTAAATAAGATAAGTTGTTTAAGGTAGGATAGGTAAGATACTCAAAAGGATATAGTAGGCAAGGCAAAACGCTACAACGCATATACAGCAGCACTTTCAGAGTTCTACGCTTCTAAGATGCCAGAGCGATCGCTAATAGAGGGGAGCGATCCCCGCAAGGAAAGAAGCGATCGAGTGCAGAAATAGAGACGATTTCCGTCAGGAAAGAGGCGATCGTCATAATAGAAGGG
>JBBSCL010000318.1:0-4750 GCA_038250345.1 Leptolyngbyales cyanobacterium | reverse complement strand
TTGCTGGAACGGATACAGACGCGGGAAAAACCGTCGTCATGAGTGCCCTCGCCGCCTACTGGCAGACCTACTGGTCAAAGCAACGGCTAGGAATTTTCAAGCCAATTCAGTCTGGAGTGGGCGACTGCGAACGGTATAGTCAACTGTTTGGGTTAGACCCGGCTGAAGTGACTCCGGTTCGGTTTGAGGCTCCCTTGGCTCCTCCCATTGCCGCTGAACGGGAAGGTAGCAAAGTTGCAGTGGAACTTGCATGGCAAGCGTTTGAGCAATTACGCCGCAGCCGAGATTTTGTTTTGGTCGAAGGTCTGGGTGGGCTAGGTTCTCCGATAACGCGCGAAACCACCGTTGCAGATCTGGCGTGGGATTGGCGCTTGCCGACCGTGCTGGTGGTGCCTGTAAAATTGGGTGCGATCGGGCAAGCGGTTGCCAATGTTGCTTTAGCCCGTCAATCGAAAATTCACCTAAAGGGAATTATTCTTAACTGCGCCCATCCTCAAGCTGAGCAGGCAATTGCGGACTTTGCCCCGGTGAAATTGATTGAGTCATTGACTACCATTCCGGTGTTGGGAACTTTACCGCATATCTCAGACTTAATGAATATTACTCAGTTGGCTGAAGCAGCCTCTCAGCTTGATTTAGAGCGACTGTTTCCGGGCAATCTTTGGATGTTTTCTGATCAGGCAGCAGGATAAACGATTACGCCTAGGATGTTGGTGCTTCTGCTGGTTTAGAAACACCCATGCGAATCTCTGAGCAAAAGGAAGCCATGTTGAATCCACCCGATCGCTTCACAACGCTGGTACGTAGGCGTAAATTGGGGCTAGCGAACCACAGCCGCTCTTCAGCATATAGGGTTTCATCTTCAGTAATCAGAGTTAACGCCTCATCGTCGCCCATCATGTAGCGCCCTGCAACAGGGGTCTTTTCTGCGGAATCTAATTCGCGCAACAGCTTGCCTTCATTCAGCTTTTCGGGATCTGCA
Organism: Leptolyngbyales cyanobacterium; assembly: GCA_038250345.1. Classification (GTDB taxonomy): domain Bacteria; phylum Cyanobacteriota; class Cyanobacteriia; order Leptolyngbyales; family Leptolyngbyaceae; genus ULC077BIN1. The sequence continues at coordinate 3,768 of JBBSCL010000318.1, read as the reverse complement.
ACGGGAACTAGCATCGTTGATCCGGCATATTTTTTCCCACCCTGTTCCATTGAGCCGTTCCAAGTCGCTCGTGCGCCACATAGCGCTAATACTGGGTCAATATTGTATTGCTGGCAAAGTTTCACAACTGCTGGGTCTGCCTTATTGACCATTTCGATTACCAGGTCAGACTTTGCTGCTTCTGACGGCTCGAAGTCAAGATGATGGCTCGTTCGCTGAGAAAACCACTTACCACTACTCAATTCAAAAAATTCAACTATGTTCATCGCTTATCACAATCTCGCAATCTGCATTCTCAGTCACCTCATTATTGCAAGTTTCTGGAACACTAACATCTCCTAAAAATTGAAGACTATAGGGCGTTAGTCATTCTCTTTGCTTGGGCAACCTAAACTATGGCGATCGCTTGAAATAGAATTTTTGTGCAGACTGAGCAGCGATTACAGATGCCCCATGGTAAGTTGCAGTTTGTTTTAGATTTCTGGCTGACTATGAGCGATGAAAGCTTAGAGCGAGAAATGCAACGTTCTTAATAAGAAAACTTTCAGTAGGATCAAGCTTGAAGTGCAATCAAGGGAGCATATCAGTGGTGGTGACAGATCAGATGCGAATTCAAGCATTAGAGCAGGAAAATTTAGCTCTCCGCACACAGTTAAAGCAGGTTGAAGGGGAACGATCGCAGCTAGAAAGCCTGGTAACAGAACGCACCGCAGAATTAAGTCAAGTAGTAAGCCAGTTACAACAGGAGGTTTGCGATCGCCAGCAATCCGAGGAAAAACTGCGCCATTCTCAACAAAAACTCTCATTGCTATTTCAACAAACGCCCTTAGCCATCATTGAATGGAATACTGATCGGGAAGTGCAGGAATGGAACCCCGCCGCTGAACGCATTTTTGGATACCAACGGCAAGAAGCGATCGGTCTTCCTTTTGGCTTTTTAGTGCCTGAGGCGATTAGAGCGGAGGTGAGCCAAACTTTAGCTGAAATCAACCAGCATCAGCCATCGAATCACTCGATTAACGAAAATATCACCAAAGATGGCAAAACGATCACTTGCGATTGGTATAACGTGCCGCTGATTGCGTCCGACGGGCAAATGGTTGGCTCAGCCTCCTTAGCCCTAGATATTTCTGAACGTAAAAAAACCGAAGCCAAGCTAGCAGAGCAAGAGCAATTCCTCCGCAGCATCTTTGACGGTATTCAAGAACTAATCTTCGTGATTGACGTACTCTCAAACGGAGAGTTTCACTATGCAGGCTGGAACTGGTTTACAGAAACAATCACCCATGTCACCAGTTCCCAAGCCGTGGGCAAAACGCCACAAGAAATATTTGGTGAAGCCGATTCGATCGCAGTCTGCCAACGATATAGGCAATGTGTAGCAGGGGGTAAGGTGTCTTATGAAGAGTGTTTATTATTTTGTGGCGAACCCCGGTGGTGGTTAACAACACTCAATCCATTGAAGGACGAGGCTGGAAAGATTCACCGCATTGTGGGCACATCTGTGGATATTGGCGATCGCAAACAGGCTGAAGTGTTGCTCCATGAAAAAAACCGCGACTTAGAGCAAACTCTAGCTGAATTGCAGCACACTCAAACTCAACTGATCCAAAGTGAAAAAATGTCTAGTTTGGGGCAATTGGTGGCAGGCGTTGCTCACGAAATTAATAACCCAGTTAACTTTATTCACGGCAATCTTAGTCATGCCGATGACTATACGCAAGACTTGATTGGCTTAGTGGAGTTGTATCAAACTCATATGCCCAATCCACCCGCCATCATTCTATCTGCAACCAATATCATTGACCTAGACTTTTTGAAGGAAGATTTGCCCAAAGTCCTTAGTTCAATGCGAGTTGGCTCAGAGCGAATTCGAGAAATTGTGCGATCGCTGCGTAGCTTCTCTCGGTTAGACGAAGCAGAATTCAAAGCGGTGAATATTCATGAAGGCATTGATAGCACGCTGATGATTTTGCAAAGCCGTCTGAAAACAAAACTCGATCCTGATATTCAAATTCTTAAAGACTACGGCACGTTGCCTCTAGTCGATTGCTACCCCGGTCAGCTTAACCAAGTGTTGATGAATATTCTTAGTAATGCGATCGATGCCGTAGAAGACGCGAGGGAATCAAATGCAGCCGACACTTTCTTGCCCTCAATCACGATTTGCACCCGTGTGCTTTCCTCCAACTGCATCGCCGTTCAGATTGCTGATAATGGATCTGGAATGAATGAGCAAGTGCGATCGCGCTTATTCGATCCTTTTTTCACCACGAAAACAGTAGGCAAAGGAACTGGATTGGGGCTTTCCATTAGCTACCAAATCGTGACGGAAAAACACAAAGGTCGGCTCGTTTGCCAATCTACGTTAGGGCAAGGAGCCACATTCATCATCGAGATTCCCATTCACCAACTCAGCATCAAGGATTAACTAAGCATCCAATTGCTTGCCCAATCTTGCACAATAGAACTAACCATTTGCAAAGCACTAAAATTATCCCGTAGGAGAGCGCTCGGTGAAACATCCTTTAGTTTGGTCAACCGCAATTCGTAAAACGTTAGCGAAGCTTTCCACAGGACTCTCTATGGGAATTGCCACTATTGTCTGGTTAATACCCGCAACAACAAACCAGCTAGCCGTCTCCGCTCAAGATGAGGCATGTTATATGGTAAACTCCGCCGGACGACGGATCAACCTGGGAAAACTCTGTGGAGCCGGTAATGTCAAGCCCAATTTTACTTCCACCAAAGGGCTTTACTCGGTTCCCATTAAACGCCGCAATGGAGGAACCCCGGTAATTGATGTTACTTTTAACGGCAGTCAGAAGTTTGAGATGCTGCTAGATACCGGAGCCAGTGGCACGTTGATCACCCGATCAATGGCACGCGCCTTGCAAATTCCAATTGTTGGGGCAGGGCAGTTTACCTTGGCAGACGGAAGAACCATTGTCATGCCTTTAGGTCAGCTTAATTCCATTTCAATTCAGGGTGCGCGGGTGAATAATGTGAAGGTGGCGATCGCCAATGATGCAGCCGATGGCTTACTGGGTCATGATTTTCTGGGCAACTACGACATTAAAATCAAGCGTGATGTCATAGAACTCTACCCTCGATAATGGAACAGCGCATTTTAGGAATCGACCCAGGATTGGCGACCTTAGGCTTCGGTGCAATCCAGTGTTCGGCTCCAGATGTGAGTAACCCTAGTGCCGTTGAGCAGGTGGTTACGCTAGATTTTGGTGTAATTCAAACTCCAGCGGGCACTGAGATGGGCGATCGCCTTCAGATGATTTATGACGATCTCCATACGGTATTGAATCAGGTACAACCCGATTTGATTTCCATCGAAAAACTGTTCTTTTACCGCATGGGAAACACGATCGCCATTGCTCAAGCCCGTGGTGTGATCATGCTAGTTCTCGCACAGCATAAAATGCCTTTAATTGAGTTTACTCCTGCTCAAATTAAGCAAGCCCTGACTGGATATGGCAACGCAGAAAAATATCAGGTGCAAGAAGCCGTTGCCCGTGAACTCAATTTAGACAAGATTCCAAAACCAGATGATGCAGCAGATGCCCTTGCTGTTGCGCTTACCGCTTGGTATCAGCATTAGCCTGTGTTATTGATCGCGCATACACGCTAATGCCAACGCCACCTGCTGCGCGGATAGGTGCAATAAAACAAGCTCATCTTCTCGCAGGGTGCAGGGGTGTTTCCACTGCACCGAGAGAACTGCGTTGACTTGGTTGCGGTAAACGGTTGGCGCGA
>JBBSCL010000317.1:0-4755 GCA_038250345.1 Leptolyngbyales cyanobacterium | reverse complement strand
CTAGAGCCAAGGGCGTGAAAAAGCGCTCTCATGCAGGGTTCCATCCTCAGACATGAGATGCGGTTTGAAACTCAACTTTACTCAAATCCAATTAATCGAGGTGCCCTATAGTTTTGCAGTTTTTTAAGCATTTGAAAGAATGATTGAATTATTCAATTTATTTCTATTCAATTTCGTTGTTCAAACTTTCTTAAAACACTCAGGTTTTTCACTAAAAAGACATCGCTTGCATCATTCAGAAAATCTGGAGTTAGTTGAGAGAGAACGTTGGCAAACTCCCACAGCTTAAGGGCGATCGCGCCCCGAAACTTAGTTCCTCATGATACAATCAATAGGTTAAAAGTCATCTTTTTAAGCACACAAATTCAGTTAAATTTGTTGATCTTTCAAAAGCTGTTCTTTTTGTGAAAATACTGATCTTTCGGAGTCTTTGACGCTATGACTTTTTCCCAGGAGCCGCCTCAAGATCGCATCGTCCCTACAGATTTACGAAACGAGATGCAGCGGTCTTACCTGGAATACGCCATGAGCGTGATTGTCGGGCGAGCGCTACCTGATGCCAGAGATGGATTGAAGCCAGTCCACCGTCGCATTTTGTATGCCATGCACGAGTTGGGTTTGGCACCCGATCGCCCCTTTAGAAAGTGCGCCCGTGTAGTAGGGGAAGTGCTGGGTAAATATCATCCTCACGGCGATACGGCAGTTTACGATGCCTTGGTGCGGATGGCGCAAGATTTTTCCATGCGATCGCCCCTAATTGACGGTCATGGCAACTTTGGTTCCATCGATAACGACCCACCTGCCGCCATGCGGTACACCGAGTGTCGCCTGCGCCCCCTCACGCGGGATGCGCTGTTGCAGGATATCGAATCGGAAACGGTCGATTTTGGCGATAACTTTGATGGCTCTCAGCAGGAACCGCTAGTCTTGCCATCTCGCATTCCTCAACTGTTGCTGAACGGGTCTTCTGGCATTGCCGTCGGCATGGCGACCAATATTCCGCCTCACAATTTGGGTGAACTGATTGATGGGCTGGTTGCCCTAATTCATAATCCCGACATTACCGTGCAGGAATTGATGCACTACATTCCTGGTCCTGATTTTCCCACGGGCGGGCAAATTTTGGGGCTAACCGGCATTCGCGAAGCCTACAATACTGGGCGTGGCTCGATCATCATGCGCGGGGTCGCCAACATTGAAACGATTGAGCATCGCGGCAGACCCGATCGCGAAGCTATCATCATCACCGAGCTACCTTACCAAACCAACAAAGCCGCGCTGATTGAAAAAATCGCGGAAATGGTGAATGAGCGTCGCTTAGAAGGCATTTCAGATATTCGAGATGAGAGCGATCGCGACGGGATGCGAATCGTGATTGAACTGCGGCGCGATGCCTATCCCCGCGTTGTCGTCAATAACCTCTACAAGCAAACCCCGCTCCAAGCAAACTTTGGGGCTAATATGCTGGCGCTGGTGGATGCCTACCCGCAACTGCTCAGCCTTAAGTATTTTCTCTCCGTTTTCCTAGATTTCCGCATCGTCACGATCACGCGCCGCACTCAATACCAACTGCGAAAAGCGGAAGAACGAGACCATATCCTGCAAGGGTTGCTGATTGCCCTGCTCAATCTAGATGCCATCATTATCTTGATTCGCGGTGCCGCCGATGCACCTACCGCGCGACTAGGATTGATTGAACGGTTTGGGCTATCAGACGCGCAAGGGGATGCCATTTTGCAGATGCAACTGCGGCGACTCACCGCTTTAGAAGCCGATAAGATTCATCAGGAACACGATGATCTGCAAATCCAAATTGTGGACTTGCGGGATATTCTGGCACGTCGCGAACGGATTCTGACCATTATTGAAACGGAACTCGCTGCAATCAAAGCTGCCCACGCCACTCCTCGCCGCACGGTGATTGAGCAGTCGGAAGATGAGATCATGGATGCGGATCTGATCGCGAATGAACGGGCGGTGATTTTGCTGACCGAGCAAGGCTATATTAAGCGGATGCCCGTCAACACGTTTGAGTCTCAAAATCGGGCAACGCGGGGCAAGTCGGGCACCCGGATGAAAGATGATGACGGGGTGGAGCAGTTTCTTGCCTGCCGTGATCACGATAGTATTCTGTTCTTTAGCGATCGCGGCGTGGTCTATTGCGTGAGAGCCTATCAGATTCCAGTTAGTTCTCGGACTGCCCGTGGGACTGCCATTGTGCAGCTATTGCCCATTCCTCACAACGAAAAAATTACCTCGATCATTTCCGTGAGTGAGTTCAGCGAGGAGGAGTATTTGGTGATGCTGACGAATAAGGGCTACATCAAAAAAACGGCGCTGTCGGCGTTCAAGAATATTCGCGCCAATGGCTTGATTGCCATCTCGTTAGAAGAAGCCGATCTGCTGCGCTGGGTGCGTCGTGCCCGTGCTGAAGACACGATTTTAATTGGCTCTCAGTTCGGCAAATCGATTCACTTTCGGGCAAGCCATGACCAACTACGTCCTCTGGGTCGCGCCACACGCGGCGTAAGAGCAATGGCACTGCGTCAGGGCGATAGTTTGGTGGGTCTAGATATTTTGCCCAGTGAGATTGTGGAAACTCTCGCGGCTGATCTGGAGTCCGATGGCACCGGCGAGGATGAGGTAACCAGCGATGACGCGACGGAAACCTTGGAAGCCCTAGAAACAGCGCCTTCCGGTCCTTGGATTTTGACGGTGACTGCATACGGCTATGGCAAACGGGTGCCTGTGACTCAGTTCCGCTTGCAAAATCGGGCAGGGATGGGCATTGTGGCGACTAAGTTCCGTAAACCCGGCGATCATATGGCATCGCTGAGAATTGTGCATGAAGGCGAAGAACTGATGCTGATCACCAATCGCGGCATTATCATTCGCCAAGCAATCAACGCCATTTCTTGTCAATCTCGCGCTGCTTCTGGAGTTCGCTTGCAGCGGCTAGACGAAGACGATGAGATTGTGGCGGTGGCGCTGGTGCCGGCTTCTGATGCGGAGGAAGATGCGCTGCTAGATGATGATCTGGGAACCGGAGAAGCGGGAAGCGAGGAAGGCGCGATCGCAGTATCTCCAGTTGTTGGGGAAAGCACAGTCGAAGGAAGCGCAACAGCCGAAGAGTAGCAAGACCCGACCCCACTACCAATTTTATTCTCAGATTCAGCACTGCTGCATTCCTCAGCGATCGCTAAACTGTTCAAGTCCCTCAACCAGAATTGAACTTATCACTTTCATACATTTGTCATGTAGTCTTTCAAGATGTAATCTGAAGGCGCAAATGGTGGCAGGCGATCAGCGGGGAATAGTAGCATGACGGCAATAGATTCAAATCAATTTTGGGACTTAGTTGGCGGCGTATTTCGCCTCGAACTAGAGACATTTGAAGAGATTGCCGGATTGCCGAGAGGGATATTGCCTTCGGTGCTGATGGTGCTATTTGCGGGTTTATCCTTGGGGATTGGGCAAAGCATTATTCTCTTCATCAATCGGGTCAAACCCATTCGCTTTGTCTTTAGTCTGTTGCTCAACGCCGTTCTGTTTACCTTCGGCTTTTTGTTTCTGGCATTTAGCACCTGGTTGATCTGTCTGCTGCCTGGGTCGGTGGATGTTTCCTTCAGAACCTTGATCAAAGTGTTTGGGTTTAGCTATGCGCCCCAGCTATTCAGCTTTTTAGGTGCGTTGTCCTACGCGGGGTTGCCGATCTTAAATGTATTGTCGGTGTGGCGGTTGCTGGCGGCAGTGGTGGGTTTTGAAGCAGCGGCGGCATTGGCGGCATTCAAAAAGAACCCGCCGCCACGCCGATTTTCTTTGGGCACTTTGCCTATGGGTTGGCTGAAGTCGTGCGAGAACCGCTCACTGATGAACTGCGATTTGAGATTGTCTATCACCAGGTCTATTGCCAAAACACGGATGGTCTAATTGCTGGAACGATACATTGGTCGCGCTATATGGGCGATCGCCAAATGGGTTGGGCAGGCACCCGTCCGACCTGCGACATTCTGGTGAAGCTAGATGCGTTTACGAAAGATTACGAGGTGAATGGCGAGAAAAATAGCCCCTTGAATTTGATGATGCGCCAACTACAAGTGATGACTTCTCGCTATCGGATTGGGGATGGCACGGGCGCTACGTTTGTCGGTCTTGCCAATAACTGCGCCCAAGACTCAAACCAAGCACTGTTTGCCAGCATTCAACAAACGACCAAGGCGCTGCAAGCAAACCCAGAAATGCTGCGATCGCTGAGAGCAGAATCCGAACAAGCACAGCGATTTCAAGTCCTTCAGCAGTTGGGGGAAGAACTTCAGTCGGAACTTCAGCCTTTGGGCGGTCCTCGCTCGAATTGGGCAAAGAACGAGTTTAACTTAGGCAGCACTATGGAAGATAACCCGCTGCAAAACCTAAAGACTGGCATGGGAAGCTGGCGCACCATACTACTGCCGCGTCTTGCCAGCGACACTGTTGTCCGCATTTTCTTGAAGCAGGGTGCCAGCGTTTGGGTGCTGCGAACTAGCCAAATTGGCGGTCACGATCCAAATATCGCCCCAATCGCACCCATGACGCTTTAACCCGACTTGCCTTTAAAAATCAACCATCATCATCGTGGGCAAATCGGTTGTAGAGATAATCTAAAATATAGTTCCGCAGCTCGTAGAATTCAGGATCTTCCATAATCCGATCGCGATCGCGGGGTCTTGGAAACAGAATCTCGACAATTTCCCCAATCTTGGCTGCGGAACCATTCGT
>JBBSCL010000316.1:0-4761 GCA_038250345.1 Leptolyngbyales cyanobacterium | reverse complement strand
TTTGAATACGTTGATGGCACGAGACATTTCACCGCGAATTTCCACATATTGCAGCACCAAAATGGTGTCGGTAATGGCGGAGATATGCGTGTTGGTGATGGAGTTTGACCCCATAAATTGATCGGTGGTGTTGGTAAAAAAGCCAGTAATTTCTTCTTGCTTGGCAAACCCGGTTACGCCAATCACAAACTGGCGAAAGGCGTTGTTGCTGACTCCACGGGCGATCGCTGACAGAGAATCGATCGCAATTCGAGCCGGTTTAAAATCGGCAATCTCCTGCTTAATCGTTTGTAAATGATCTTCCAAACCTGCCGACTCTGGATAGGCACAGAGAATTTTTAGTAAGCCTTGCTGTTCCATTTCTTCAAAATCAATTCCCCAAGAAGAGGCATTCCGCGATAGCTGAGCGCGCGACTCTTCATAGGCAAACAAAATCGCCCGTTCCCCTCGAACGCAGCTTTCTTCCAAGAACTTGCTGACCAGCATCGTTTTGCCCGTTCCCGTTGCGCCCGTCGCCAGAATGATCGAATCTTTGAAATAGCCGCCACCGCACATTTCATCCAGAGTTTTTACGCCAGACGAGACGCGCACATTCGACGATCGCTGAGTCAACCGCATTGCTCCCAAGGGGAAAATATTAATCCCTTGGCGCGTCATCGTAAACGGATATTCACCCTTCATATGGGTAGTGCCGCGCAGCTTCAAAATTTCGATCGTGCGGCGGCGGCGTTCACCCTCCAGCACATTTCGCAAAATCACCACATTATCCGAGACAAATTCTTCTACGCCAAACCGGGCAACCTGCCCATACTCATCCATTCGTTCCGTGGTCATGATCGTGGTCACACCGACTTGCTTTAACCGCGCCACAATCCGAAAAATTTCTCGCCGCACCACCGAAACTGCATCATATTGTTGAAACACTGCCGTGACGGAATCAATCGAGACGCGCTTAGCTTTGTATTTGCGAATCGCATATTGAATCCGCTCAATCAGTGCCGACAGGTCAAAATTGCCCACCACATCCTGCCCATCGGGGTCAGGAGAAGCATCCAGAATAAATAGCTTGCCTTCATCGACAAACTTTTGCAGATCCCAGCCAAAGCTAAAGGCATTTTTGATAATATCGGCAGGCGACTCTTCAAAGGTGACGAACACGCCAGACTCATCAAAATCAACGATGCCGTTATATAAAAACTGGACGGCAAGTAGAGTTTTCCCGGTGCCAGAAGTGCCGCTTACGAGGGTCGTTCTGCCAACGGGCAAACCACCGTGGCTAATATCATCAAACCCCTCAATCATCGTGCGGATTTTGTCAACCCCGGCTGCGGTGATGCCGCTCTTATTTTGTTGATTCAATTCATTCATGTCGATTTTTGAATTGACCTGTTCATGGCGGTGAGAAGACAAAGTTTTTAGAAAACCGACAATATGTAGGAGCTATGAAGATATTTTATGGAAGCCGCGAAATATATCAAAGGCGACGGCTGCATCGGCGGCTGAACATAGCATACAGACACAACTTTAATTAATTATAATTGTCTGCCTGTTCTGCTCAATCCAACCCCATAATGGGGGCTGAAGTTTGAAAAACTAAGCGCTTGTTTATTATTCTCTATTAAATTTTGCTAATTCACACTGCCAACAGAAAAAGGTGGTGTTTGGTTTGAACGTCGTTTTGCATCCAGTTGTTTTTATTGGGCGCTTCGCTTAAAGCTCAAGAATAGAGCGCGATTAAAAAAAGCTTGTAATCCCTCAAGGGTCATTCCACACGTCAGGCTTTACCTTCACTTCACGGCGCAATTGATCATGCTTCTGCCTAATATCTGCTTGAGTGAGTTGGTGTATGCTGTTCCGGTTTTTCCAAAAACGGTGACAATTCAAGCAGCGCTAACCGCGTTAAGCCAAAGCCAATGCGATCGCCTAATCATTGTAGATTCGCAGCAACAGCCGATTGGCATCGTCAAATTACAGCGCTTGATGCCCCAATTGCTGTCGTCTGAAAGCCCCGTTTCCCTGCCTCCTTTGAAATTGCCGCCGCGATTGACTTCGCCCATTACCGCGATCGCTCCTTCTGTGATCGAGCCGATCATTCTAGTGCCAGCCGAGTGGAAACTACACCAACTGATGATGCGGGTGCAATTTCCTGATTCGGACGCGATCGCCCTGATCAATAGCACAGGTGAGGTTTTGGGGCTTTTAGACACCGAACAAGTCTTTCAACTCCTAGCTGAAAACCCGATCGTTCCGCCTGAAACCGAAGTAATCTCTGATTCCTACTTGCCCGCCTTCTTATCAAAATTGCCAGAAGAAACCCCACTAAGCGACCACTCAGCCCAGCAACAGCGCCAAATTATCCAGCTTACTCAGCAGTTGGTCGCTCAACGCGCCGAACTAGAACAGCGGATCAAAACTCAACAAGGTGAAATTAATCAACTGCGGCAGCAAAACCAACCTACAAGCCCAATACCCTCTTCACTAAGTGTTCAATTTGAAGCCGTTTCAGCGCCAACCTCTCAAGTCGTACTATTCAATGCATTGGTGGCATTATTAGAACGCTTACCACTGCCGCTAATGTTGCAAACCAACAGTGGCGAGGTGTTAGCCCAAAACTCCATTTGGCGAAGTCAAGTCGGTGATTTGCTCGATCCGGCATGGATTCGTCAAGAAGCTTCTCATTTATTGGGAGAACCGGGCGCAGACCCATCGCTCTCAGAACCGAACCTTTGCCAACTGGGAACCTCACCCGACACATGCGTTTGTTCATGTCCTCTAAAAGATGGGCAGGAACGGATTTTGCAATTCATTAAAATTCCACTTTGTACCCTGCTGCCAGACTGGAACTTAGACTGGTCAAAGCCTTTAACTCAAGTAGCTCCGGCATTCCTACCACAACCAAGCTCATCTCAGGTCGGCTCGTTTCGATTGGCTAACCTAACTGCTGATGGCAACTCCTTCAATACGGAAGTCGATCAGTTTAACAGCGTCAATCTATCCAAGCATACACCTCCAAGCGTTTTGGCAGAGACCTTTCAGACCGCGATCGCCGCAGAGACTGAAGCACTTTGGCTCGTGCAAGCCCAAGATGTGACTGCCCAACAGCAGCTAGCCCACGAACTCACTGCCAAGAATGCCGATCTCGTCCAGCTTAATCGGCTCAAAGATGAATTTTTAGCCTGCATTAGCCACGAGCTAAAAACTCCGCTCACTTCCGTGTTGGGCTTGTCTAGCTTGCTCAAAGATCAAACCTTGGGCGAACTGAATCCGCGTCAAGTGCGTTACGCCCAACTGATTTATCAAAGTAGCCGCCATTTGATGACGGTGGTGAACGATATTCTAGATTTAACGCGGATTGAAACAGGTCAATTGCAATTGTTGTTTGCACCCGTTCAAATCTCTACGGTGTGCGCTCAGGCGTTTGAGCAAGCGAAGCAACTACGACTATTAGAAAATAAATCAGAAATCCCGCCAACGGATGAGCAGCTAACGGGTCAATTTTCGTTGGAGGTTACTTCTGGGCTAGATATTCTGATTGCTGATGAACTGCGCCTGCGCCAAATGCTGATGCATCTCCTGTCAAACGCGCTCAAGTTTACCGAACCAGGCAAGCGAGTTGGTTTAAAGGTGAATCGGTGGGGCGGCTGGATTGCCTTTACGGTTTGGGATCAAGGCATTGGCATTCCGGCAGAAAAGCAGCACTTGATCTTTCAGAAATTTCAGCAGCTTGAAAACCCCTTGACCCGCCAGTTTGAAGGGGCGGGGTTGGGATTGGTGCTAACGCGGCGATTGGCTCGACTGCATGGTGGGGATGTCACCTTTTTGTCTAAAGAAGACGAAGGCAGTCAATTTACTGTTTTGTTGCCACCATTACCGCCTAATAAAGCGCCTGCTTATCAGGATGAGATTGGGAATGACAATGCGTTGACTGCTGAGTCGGGTGAATGGTTAGGGGGGCGATCGCCCATTTATCTGCCGCAGGATCGTTTTAGAGCGGATGTTGGATCTACTGGCTCCACCCGCCGCGATCGCTTAGTTTTAATTGTGGAAGGTGTGCCGCAGTTCATCGAAGCGCTATCGGATCAGCTTGAGGTTTTGGGCTATCGGGTTGTGATTGCTCGCTCTGGCACAGAAGCATTGGAAAAAGCTCGCCGATTGCAGCCCTGCATTATTTTTCTCAATCCTTTGCTGCCCTTACTATCGGGTTGGGACGTGCTGACGTTGCTTAAGTCCAACGCAGAAACCCAGCATCTCCCGGTGGTGATCATGGCGACGACGGTGGAGGAGGAAGAGGCATATCGCTGTCGTGCAGATGGGTTTATGAATTTGCCTGTTCAAACTAAGATGTTGGCGCAGACCTTGAAAAAGCTTTTGATCGAGACAGAGGAACCGATTTCTCGCGATCGCCCGATCTTAAACCTGACGATTTTGCGGCTGTATTCTGATGCACCCGGCGATCGCGTTTCAACTCCTCTAAAGGATTTAAATCATCTGCTCCAATCCCATCGCTATCGTATTTTAGAGTCTGATGACTTAGAGCAAGCCGAGCTACTAGCCCGTGTGTGGAAGCCGCACGTCGTTTTATTAGAGGGTTCTCTATCCGACCCAGCCGCCTATTTAGACCAATTAAGCCGCTCCCCGTCTTTGTCTGTTCTGCCACTGGTAACCCTCGATCCAGCGGTGACTCAAGCCGCCAGTCAAATTCCCGGCTTGCTCGTGTTTCCATACCTGGCAAAAACCACAGCTACCCAAGATGACGAGGTT